>DATFUW010000261.1:0-2499 GCA_035260605.1 Thermoanaerobaculia bacterium
GTCGCGGGTGACGTCCGGCGAGCACGCAGCGGCGAGGATCGCGCTGAAGCCACACATCAGCCGCGATCTCCCACGCGCCCGAGGCGCCAGACGCGAACGATTCCCCTCCTCGGCGGCCGTCCGGGAGCCCGATAGGCGGCCACCGTCGCGTTGCGATCTTCGTAGACCATGCCGGCGACCGTGAAGCCGTCGAGCCGCGCCGGGCGCGCATCCGAGTCATACGTGAATAGATAGGCAACCGCGTTCCGCGGGACGTCGGCCGGATCGAAATAGATCGGACGCGGTGCATAGAGCGATTCGATCTGCAGCGGATAGGCGAGGAGCACCGCATTGCGCGGAAGGATGCGGTCGAGCGCGACGTAGTCGCCGAAGAATGCGATGTGGCGCGCGCAGAACTCGCTTCTGCTCTCCACTCCGCCGAGGTAGCGCAGGAATGGCGCCGCATAGACGGCCTGCAACACCATCCAGGGAACAACGAGCAACGCGGCGGCGGAAAGGAGGCCTCGGCTGGCGAGGATTCGCTCGCGCAGATCGTCGCGCAGATGAACGGCTGCGAGAATCAGCAGCGCGTATTGCACGCCGCCGAGATAGCGCGCATCGAAGGTGTTCCAGCCGAGAATCACCACGATCTGGACGAGCAGCAATCCGACTCCGATCGATCGCCGGACTGGAATCGCCCGGCCGCCGAAGGCGAAGGCCGCGACCGCAATCCAGAGCAGCGGCGAATCGTTCAACGCTTCGTTCCGCAGCTTCTCGAGGATCGGGCCACGCGGACCGGCGATGTAGCTCTCGACGAAGTCGCGAACTTCGGACGGCCGGTACGGCGAGCGGCCGGTGATCCCCTCCAGCAGCGGCCCGAACGGCGAGCCGGCGTGCACCGCCGTCCAGATCATGAGCGGCGCAGCAAAGAGAATCGACGGCAGGAGCAACGCGGCGGCCACGGGCACGCGATCGCCGCGAGGAGCGATGCGCGCGAGACGCACGGCGGCGATCAGCACGACCGCCCCGCCGAGCGGCAAGAGGATCACTTTCGTCGAGATCGCCGCGGTGACCAGAATGCCGATTGCCACCGCGGTCCGCCGCGTTCCTACCGCCGCGGACAGTTCGTCGATCGAGTAGAGCGCCACGACCGCAAGGGTCACCGACGCGTCGCCGATGGCGTGCGCGCCCGACGACACGTGCCACACCGTCGTGTACAGCCCGGCCACGAGCACCGCGGCGGCGAGACCGGCCCAGCGCACCGATCCCGTGCGTCGCCGGACGAATCGGAACGCGAACCACGCCAGGAGCGCGCCGAAGAACCAGCTCACCACGTTCCCCGCATCCGGCACGCCGAGCGCATGGAACGGGGCGAACCCGATCTGGAAGGCCATCTGCGGCAGGATCGCCGCGACGAACGGCTGCCGGTAGAACAGCAGCCCGCCGTCCTGCACGATCCGGCTGGGGACGATCATGTGGTAGTAGATCTCGTCCCCCTTGGTCGACGGGCAGATGGCGATCAGCAGATTGAGCACGACCACGGCGGCCGTGGCCGCAACCGCGAGTGAGCGCAGGCGGGCGAGCGCCGGCCGCCGGAATCCGGTGATCAGCAGGACGCAGCCGGCCGCGCAGAAGGCGACCCAGAGGGAGATCAGGACCGCCGGCGTCGCCACCTGCGCCATGGCCACCGCCTCGACAGCGAGCGTGAAGAGCTCGAAGGCCGCGATGGATCCGACGACGCTCGACCACGGCTCGTCGAGACGCAGAGCGCGTCCGAAGCGCGTCCCGAAACCGAGGATCGCGGCGTCGGTCACCATTCCGACGACGAGGACCAGCCACGGCGGATCGGTGGCGATGGAGTGGAAGCCGGTCATGAAGATGAAAGGAAGATTCTAATGTAGAGCCGCATGTAGAGCCGGCTCTCAGCCGGCTTTTCGTCTGAATGTCGAGCCGGCTGGAGAGCCGGCTTTTTGTCTGAATGTAGAGCCGGCTCTCAGCCGGCTTTTTGTCTGAATGTCGAGCCGGTTGGAGAGCCGGCTCTACATGCGGCGATATACTCGATTCTCACGTGGCGTTCGCGCTTCCTTCCTCTTTCTGGCCCACGGTGTACCGGCTCGCGCGGGGGCGGGAGTGGCCGCCGGAGAGCGACGAAGACGCCGAGGCACTCCTCGATCGCGTCGTTCCCGAGGGACTGCTGTCGCTGCTGATCGCGGAAGCGGAGTTGCCGCCCCCGGTGTCGCGTGCCATCGGCCGGTTTCGGGCCCTCGATCGGAGCAACGAGCTGCGCATGCGCGTCTTCGAGCAGTCGCTCGAAATGGTGGCGCATGTGCTCGAGGGGGAACGGATCATCGTCTTCAAAGGCACGGACTACGCCTACCGCCTCTATCCCGCGCCGCACCTCCGTCCGCGCCAGGACATCGACCTTCTTGTCCCGCGAGCGCGAGCGGCGGCAATCTTCCGGCGGCTTCTGGAAAGCGGGGCGAAATTGCACTTTCCGGCCGGCGCCATCGCGCGCGTTCC
>DATFUW010000262.1:0-2420 GCA_035260605.1 Thermoanaerobaculia bacterium
CTGACGACCGAGAAGACGTACCTCATGGGCAAGTTCGCGCGGATGTGCCTTCGCACCGCGAACATCGATTACAACGGCCGGCTCTGCATGGTCAGCGCGGGCGCGGGGAACAAGAAGGCCTTCGGCATCGACCGCGCGGCGAACCCGTGGAACGACATCCTCGGCGCCGAGGTGATCTGGATCAGCGGATCGAACATCGCCGAATGCTCGCCGATCACCACGAACTACGTCTGGCAGGCGCGCGAGCACGGGGCAAAGATCGTGGTCGTCGACCCGCGGATCACGCCGATCGCCCGCACCTGCGACCTCTTTCTGCCGGTCAAGCCGGGCCGCGACGTGGCGCTCTTCAACGGCATTCTCAATCTGATGATCGAGCACGACTGGCTCGATCACGACTTCATTCGCGATGCCACGGTCGGATTCGACGAGGTCGCGGCACACGTCCGCGAATGGACGCCGCGGCGCACGGCCGAGGTCACCGGGATCGCGGAGAAGTCGATCCGCGCCGCCGCCGAGCTGTGGGGGACGGCGCGCACCAGCTTCCTGCTGCACGCGCGCGGCATCGAGCATCACTCGCACGGCGTGCAGAACGTCCTCGGCGCCATCAATATGGTACTGGCCTCCGGACGCATCGGCCGCGAACACTGCGGCTACGCCACGATCACCGGCCAGGGGAACGGGCAGGGCGGACGCGAGCACGGGCAGAAGGCGGAGCAGCTTCCCGGGATGCGCGACGTCGAGAACGCCGAGGATCGCGCCTACATCGCCGGCGTCTGGGGCGTCGATCCCGACTCGCTGCCGCATGCCGGGGTCGACGCGTACGAGCTGTTCCGGAAGATCGACCGCGGCGAGATCAAGGGCCTGCTGTCGATCTGCTTCAACCCCAAGGTCTCGCTTCCCGACAACCACTTCGTCACGCGCGCACTGGAGAAGCTCGAGTTCTACGTGGCCATCGACTTCTTCCTCAACGAGACCGCCGAGCACGCCGACATCGTGCTTCCCGGCTCGCTGCATGAAGAGGACGAAGGAGTGGTGACGCAGGTGGAGGGGCGGGTGATCAAGATCAACAAGGCAGTCGATCCGCCGGGCGAGGCGCGGCAGGACTGGCGCATCATTCAGGACATCGCCGCCGCGCTCGGACGCCCGCACGGGATGCAGTTCCAGTCGCCGCGCGAGATCTTCGACGAGCTCCGCGTGGCCTCCAAGGGGGGCATCGCGGACTACTCCGGGATCACCTACGAGAAAATCGAACGGCAGTACGGCGTCTTCTGGCCGTGCCCGTCCGACGACCATCCCGGAACGCCGCGCCTGTTCGAGCCGGGATCGTGGAATCCGATCGCAAAGGGCGCGGGACCGTTTTACTTCCCCGACGGACGCGCGCGGTTCAACGTCGCCAGGTACTCGCCGCCGGCCGAGGACGTCGACGCAGACTACCCGGTCATCCTGACCACCGGCCGCGTCGTCAGCCAGTTCCTCTCCGGGACGCAGACGCGGCGCATCGGCCCGCTCGTCGACCAGTATCCGGAGCCGCGCATCGAGATGCACCCGCGCATGGCGGAGCGATACGGGATCGCCGACGGCGATCTCGTCACCATCGAGTCGCGCCGCGGATCGCTCACGCTCCATGCGCAGGTCGTCACCACGATCCGCCCCGATACGATCTTCGTCCCCTACCACTGGGCCGGTGCGCAGTCGGTGAACCAGGTGACGATCTCCGCTCAGGACCCGATCTCGAAGATTCCCGAGTTCAAAGTGTGCGCCGTGAGGATTCGCAAGGCATGACCGTCCCGGCGGAATTCGAATTTTTCGTCGATCCGAATCGCTGCATCGGCTGTCAGTCGTGCGTGCAGGCCTGCAGTGAGTGCGACACCCACCGCGGGCATCCGATGATTCACCTGCAGTACGTCGACCGCCCCATCTCCGTGCAGACCGTCCCGGTGATCTGCATGCATTGCGACTCGCCGACCTGCGCCGAGGTCTGTCCGGCGGACGCCATCAAACGGACCGAGGACGGCGTGGTGCAGAGCGCGCGCAAGCCGCGGTGCATCGCCTGCAACAACTGCGTGCTCGCCTGCCCCTTCGGCGTGCCGAAGATGAACACCGAGTTCCAGCTCATGATGAAGTGCGACATGTGCTACGACCGCACGAGCGTGGGGATGAAACCGATGTGCGCCTCGGTCTGCCCCAGCGGCGCGCTGTGGTACGGCACGCGCGAGGAGCTCGAGCGCCTCCGCCCGCGCTCGCGTCCCATCAACACCTTCCAGTTCGGCGGACAGACGATTACCACGAAGGTGAACATGATGGTGCCCGTCGACACCCCCGCCGCGAACATTGACGTCACCGCCGCCATGAACGAAGAGGCCATCAACCCAACGAACGTGCTGGAGAACGTCTTCGACGACGAGCCTACATGAGCCGCA
>DATFUW010000263.1:0-5895 GCA_035260605.1 Thermoanaerobaculia bacterium
GTCTACAGCTTCGACGGCCATGGGTATCGGAAGCTGACGTTTCTGAAGGGATACACGATCTCCCGGGCGATCAAGCGCTTCACGCGGTGATCGCTCCGGCGATAGCGCCGCCCACTCAAGGCGCCAGCCCACGGTCACTGCGGGAGAGGGACTCCACGCGCCCGTCGTCGCGCACCACGAGCGTATCCTCGATGCGGACGCCGAGGTGGCGGTCGGGGAAGTAAAGCCCGGGCTCGATGGTGACCACGTCGCCGACTTCGATCTGGTCCGTATTCGCAGCGCTGAGTCCGAAGAACGGCTTCTCGTGTACGTCGAGGCCGACTCCGTGGCCGAGGGAATGGACGTACCCGTTCAGGGTCTGCGGATCGGATCGCGTCGTGGCATAGCCGCGCGCTTCGAAAAAATCGCAGACCATCTCCTGATAGGTCTTCGCGCTCGTGCCGGCCCGCATCTCTTCGGCGGCGAGCTGATACGCCGCCAGCACGTCGGCGTGGAGGTGCTGCAGCTCGTCGGGAATCGGGCCGGCGCAGAAGGTCCGCGTCAGATCGAAGAAATATCCGCTGTCGCGGTCGGACGGGAAGATGTCGAGCACAATCGGAACCGATGGCCGCACGACCGCCGCCGCGTCGCCGCGCGAGTGCGGGATCCCGGCGTCGCGGCCCTGCGAGAGAATCGTCTCGTGGTCCTCGATCATCCCCAGACGGGCGATCTCGGAAGAGACCACCTGCTTGAGATACCCGAGGGTCAGCACCTCGCCCTGATGCAGGAGATGAGTTTCCTCCACCACCGCTAGCCGCAGGATCCGGCGCACGCGATCGACGACCGCCTCGGTGCGCGCTCCCACGGAGGCGATCATCTCGATCTCCCACGGTTCTTTGCGCTTTCGCGCGAGCTGGACGAGGTCCTCGCCTTCCCCGCGGTGCACGCGCCATCCGCGCTGCTGCATGGCCTCGGCGATCCCGTAGTAGAGGTGGAAGGGGATGTTCCCCACGAACTCGATCGCCGTTCCCGACCCGAGCTCGCGCAGCACGCGGTCGAAGAAGACGGCGTAGGCTTCGACGGGATGCGCCGCCGTGCGGAAGATCTCGTCATATCCGAAGTCGTGGATGAGCCGCGTCTTCAGCCCGGTCGCCGCCGCCTCTTCCCGCTCCATCGGGTAGCTGACCAGCAGCGGAGCCCGCCCCGCGCGCTTGACGGCATAGCCGCGCGTCACCTTCGCGCCGCGAGTGAGCCATCGGAACGCGGCGTGCGGCGCCTCGTGCATCGGCACGATCACCGTGTCGATGCCGCGGGATTTCATGAGTGCGTCGAGATCGGCCAGCATGGCGAGTGGAAACGAAACGGCCGGCGCAAGGCCGGCCGTCATGCGTTGCTCAGCCTTGGGATCACAGGTTTCGGTCGATGAATTTCTGCAGCTCGCGCTTCGGCATCGCGCCGACGACGCGATCGACCAGCTTCCCATCCTTGAATATCATGAGCGTGGGAATGGAAGTGACGCCGTACTTCTGCGCCACCCCGGGATTGTCGTCGACATTCATCTTGGTGATGATCGCCTTCCCCTCGTACCCCGGGGCAAGCTCCTCGACGATCGGTCCGATGATGCGGCAGGGGCCTCACCAGGGCGCCCAGAAATCGACCAGCGCGGGCTTCTCCCCCTTGAGGACGACGCTCTCGAAATCCTGATCGGTGACCTGCTTGATTCCGTTCGATTCAGACATTGCGATCTCCTAACCGCCGTAATGAATTGCGGTGGCTCGCGCAGTTATTCCATGCGGAATATGGTTTCGCTGCGGCCGCTTACGCTGTAAGATTCGATGCAGCAAATGTTTCGGCGTCTGAGCCCACTCGTCATTCTCGTGGCGTTGCTCTTCGCGGCAGAACCGCTGCTGCACAGTCATCCGCTCGAGTCCACCATCGCCGGAGCCTCGGGCACGAGTATCTGCGCCGTCTGCGCGACCGGTACCGGACGTCTGCCGACGATGGCGCCTGCGATCGCCGCTCCGCAGCTCGGCGCGTATCGCTACGTCACGGTCTTCTTCCGCGCCGTCGCCGTTGAAACGCCGCTGCCCCTCCCCTCCCGCGCCCCTCCCGCCGCGTAGCGCTGCTGCCCCTCCCCGACCCACATCCCTGGAAACGATCCGACCATTGGTGGTGAGCCAAGTGCTCGACGATTTGCGCATCCGTTTGATTCCCGTCGTTCTCTGTTGCGCGGCCGGCGCCGCGGCACAGATGACGACGGCCCCCTCGCTGCAGCCGCTTCGTCTCTCTCGGCAGCAGGTGATCGAGGAATCGCTGCTGCACAACCCGGCGCTGATCGCCGCGCGCGCACAGGTCGAAGAGGCGCGCGCCGCGGTGGTTACGGCCGCCGCCATCCCCGATCCGACCGTGCTGGCCGACGTGGCCGGCCAGACGCATGCCCTAAACCCGGGTTCTGGAAACGCCAGCGATCAGGGCGTGGCCCTGACGCTTCCCTTTCCCGGCAAGCGCGCGCTACGCCGCGACGTGGCGACGGCCGACCTTCGCTCGGCGCAATTCAACGTCGCCCAACTGCGCCAGCAGATCGCCTCCGACGCGGTGCAGGCTTACGACGCCATCCTCGTGGCGCTGCGCCATCGCGACGATCTGCAGCAGAGCAGAGAGCTGGCATCCGACTTCGTCAGGAAGACCCGGGCGCGGTTTCTCGGCGGCAACGTCGCCAAAGTCGATGTGGTGAAGGCGGAGACGGACCTCGCGCAGGCGGAAAACGATCTGATCGCCAACGACCGCGCACTGGCCACGGCGCGAGCCGCGCTGAACCGCGTCCTGGGACGGATGGCCGGCGCTCCGCTCGAGACCACCGACACGCTCGAAGTCCCGCGGGCCATGCCTTCGGTCGACGCCCTGGAGCGGATCGCGGAGACCTCGCGGCCGGAGATCGCCAGCGCCGCCGCTCAGTTGAACGGTGCGCACGCGGCCACCCGTCTGGCGCGCCAGTACTGGGCCCCGGACGTCAACATCAGCTCGACGCGCAACGCCGCCGACGGCACGCCGACGACCTGGACCAGCGCGGTCACCTTCGGCGTGCCGCTGTTCTTCTGGCAGCACGAGCGCGGCGAGGTCGCGGCCGCGCGCAACCGCGAGGCGGAATTGACCGCGGCGCTCGCCGACGTCCGCGCCCAGGTGAGCCTGGAGGTGCAGACGGCCTATTCGACGGCCGAGACATCGCTGCGCCAGGCCGTCTTCATCCGCGATCACCTGCTGCCCGAGGCGACGGAAGTCTACCGCGTGGCCTCCGTGAGCTACGGCCTCGGCGGCTCATCGGCGCTCGATCTTCTCGACGCCAAACGAACGCTCCTCTCCGCGGAAGCGCAGTACGTCGAGGCGCTCGGCGCCGCGAATGACGCGGTGGCCGCGCTGCAACTGGCCATCGGCGCTCCGATCCCCCCCGCACAACCTGGAGGGCAACCATGAAACGATCCCTCGCCGTCTCCGGCGCCGCCGCGCTGCTGCTGATCTTCGCCTCCTGCGCCCGCCCTTCCGACGATACGAAACCGGCAGCCCAGACCACGCGAGCCGCGCTGCCGCAGGGGATTCAGACGTCGCCGGTGGCGCTGTCATCGTTCCACCGCACGATCGAGACCACCGGAACGGTGGCCTTCGATCAAAACCGCTCCACGCAGGTCCTCGCGCCAATTTCCGGGCCGGTGGCCCGCATTCTCGTGGGCATCGGCAGCCGCGTGCGCCGCGGAGAGGCGCTGGCCATCGTCGCATCTCCCGATTTCGCCAGCGCGATCAGCGGGTTACGCAAGGCCGAGTCGACAGCGCGGAACGCCCGCCGCATCGCCGACCTCGATCAGCAGCTCTTCAAGAACGACGCAATCGCCCGCCGCGATCTCGAACAGGCACAGACCGACGCCGTCAACGCGGAGGCGGACCGCGATTCCGCCATCCAGCAGTTGCGGTCTCTGGGCGTCGAGGACCAGACGATCGCCGCCATCCGCGAGAACAGGCCGGTCCCGGACCTCGGCGGCGTAATCCGTTCGCCCATCGACGGCACCGTGGTCGAGAAGCTCATCTCCCCGGGACAACTGCTCCAGGCCTCGGCCAGTCCATGCTTCACGGTCGCGGACCTCTCGCAGGTCTGGGTGATGGCGAACGTGTTCGAAGCCGACCTGCCGTCCGTGCACATCGGCGACACTGCGGATGTCTTCAGCGGTCTGGGCCAGGCCCTTCATGGGCGCGTGGATTACATCGCCGCGATGGTCGATCCCAATACGCGTGCCGTCTCGGTCCGGCTCGAGGTCCCAAACCCCGGCGACGTGCTGAAACGCGACCTCTACGTCCGGGTGGCCATCCACTCGCGAACGCCGGCCCAGGGGATCCTGGTGCCGGTTTCGGCGATCCTGCGTGACGACCAGAACGTGCCGTTCGTTTTCATCAACCGCCCGGACGGTACATTTGCGCGGCAGACGGTCCAGGTCGGATCGCGGGTCGGGGACCGGCAGGAAGTCGTCGCCGGGCTCGCACCCGGACAGTCGATCGTCGTCCAGGGAGGACTCTTCCTGCAGACCGAGGAGCACTCGTGACGAACCCTCCCGTCGAACAGAACGGGCTGCAGGAACCGGACGAGCGGAGCTCGCTGATCAACCGCATCGTCGCCGCCTCACTGCGTCAGCGGTTTCTCGTCGGATTCTTCGTGCTGGTGTTGATCGCCGGCGGGATCTACTCCTTCCGCCGTCTGCCGGTCGACGCCTATCCCGACCTGTCGCCGCCGCAGGTGGAGATCATCACGCAGTGGCAGGGGCACGCGGCCGAGGAGGTCGAGCGGCTGATCACCGTACCGATGGAAGTGGAGATGAACGGGATTCCGAACATGACGGTGATCCGCTCGATCTCGCTATACGGCCTGTCCGATGTGCGTCTCACGTTCAGCAGCGGGACGGACAACTACTTCGCGCGGGAGCAGGCCTTCGAACGGCTCGGCGACGTCGCTCTGCCCGAGGGGGTCACGCCGTCGGTCGCGCCGCTGTTTTCACCCTCCGGCCTGATCTACCGGTACGTTCTCGACAGTCCCGATCGCTCGCCGATGGATCTCAAGACGATCGAGGACTGGGTGATCGAGCGGCAGTACAAGTCGGTCCCCGGCGTGGCCGATGACTCCGGCCTCGGCGGTCCGACGATGCAGTATCAGGTGCTGCTCGATCCGGCGAGGGTCGCGTCCGTCGGCCTCTCCGTCCCGATGATCGTGAACTCGCTGAGCGAGAACAACAGCAACGCCGGCGGCGGCTTCTACTCGCAGGGCGGACAGTTCTACTACGTGCGCGGCCTCGGCCGGCTCACCACGCCCGAAGACATCGGCAACGTGGTCGTCGCGGTGCACAACGGGACGCCGGTGCTGATCAAGGACATCGGGCAGGTGGTGATCGGCGCAGCGCCGCGGCTCGGCCAGTTTGGCTTCAACGACCGCGACGAGGCGGTCGAGGGCGTCATCCTCATGCGCAAGGGCGAGCAGGCGCAGGTCGTCCTCGATCGGATCGAGCAGAAGACGAAGGAGCTGAACCAGTCGATCCTGCCGGCGGACGTGAAGATCCACCCGTTCTACGACCGGCGCGACCTGATCGCCCTGACGACCCGCACCGTCGAGGACAACCTGCTCCGCGGAATGCTCCTGGTGGTCCTGGTCCTGATCTTCTTTCTCTACGACCTGCGGACGGGGCTCATCGTGGCAGCGACGATCCCGCTGTCGCTGCTCGTGGCATTCGTCTTTCTCGATCTGAAGCACGTTCCGGCGAACCTGCTGTCGATCGGTGCGATCGACTTCGGCATCCTCGTCGACGGGGCGGTGGTCATGGCGGAGAACATCTTCCGCCGGCTGGCGCTCAACAACGAGAGCGGACGGACGCAGAGCGTGATGCG
>DATFUW010000264.1:0-7735 GCA_035260605.1 Thermoanaerobaculia bacterium
TGCGAGAACGCATCGATTCCCCCAGGGGAGAGCCGCGTGATGGCATCGGGGAGCGACGCCGTCACTTTCCTGTCCGGCAGGACCACGCCGATGACTCCGGTCGAAGCGAGAAAGATCTCGTCGACGCTGCAGCGCAGGAGTTGCGCGGCGCGGGACCGCACGCGCTTCGCCGCCTCCAGTCCCGCCCTGCCGGTGACGGCGTTCGCGCAGCCGGCGTTGACCACGACCGCGCGGACCCGTCCGCCGCTTTTCCTGAGCGAGGATTTCGCCAGCACGACGGGAGCGGCCAGGAACCGGTTCCGCGTGAACACCGCCGCGGCGCTCGCTCCTTTTTCTGCGGCGATCAGGCCGAGGTCCGGCCGTTTCTTGCGGATCCCGGCACGCACTCCGGAGGCGACGAACCCTTTCGGAAGCTTCAACCGACTCTCTCCAGCATGCGGCGCGCCGCCTCGTTCACGCGCTCGGGCGCGGTCCCGCCAAACGACTGCTTCTTCTCGAGCATTGAATCCAGCGTAATGCCGTACTCTCCCGCCAGCCGTTCGATCGATCCCAGCGCCCGGCCGACCCGCTCGTGCGCCTCGCGGAATGGCGTTCCCTTCGCCGCCATGGCGTCGGCGACGGCGGTGGCGATCAGCATCGGCGCGGATGCCGCGGCGCGCATGCGCTCGCGGTCCAGTTTCAGTCCGGCGATCAACGCCGCGAGTGCGGGGAGGGCCGCGGCGAGAACGGCGCGGGTGCGGAACAGCGGCTCCTTGTCGAGCTGCATGTCCTTGTCGTACGCCAGCGGGATTCCCTTCAGCACCGCGAGGAGTCCGGTCAGTTCGCCGATCGATCTTCCGGCATGTCCGCGCACGAGCTCGAGCACGTCGGGATTCTTCTTCTGCGGCATGCGCGACGACCCGGTCGACAGGGCGTCGGGAAGCTCCGCGTATCCCGCCTCGTCGGTGGTGAAAAAGATCACATCCTCCGCCAGGCGCGACAGGTGCGAGAGCAGGAGCGAGGCGCAGAAGAGATATTCGACGGCGAAGTCGCGGTCGGCGACGGCATCGATCGAATTTGCCGACGGCCGCGCGAACCCGAGTGATGCGGCGAGCGCCTGCCGGTCGATCGGCAGCGGCGTCCCGGCGAGCGCACCCGCTCCGAGCGGGCATTCGTCGCCGCGCTCGTGCGCGTCGGAAAAACGCTTCCAGTCGCGCAGCAGCATCTCGCAGTAGGCCAGGCACCAATGGCCGAACGTGATCGGCTCGGCCTGCTTCGAATGTGTATAGCCAGGCATCGCGGTGGCCGCTTCATCGGTCGCGCGCTTCGCAAGAGCGACGATGACATCGTGCACGTTCCACAGAGCGTCCGCACACGCTTTCTTCAGCCACAGCCGGAGGTCGGTCGCCACCTGATCGTTGCGCGAGCGGCCGGTGTGCAGTCTTCCGGCGAGCGGGCCGATGGCCTCGCGGAGCTTCGACTCGACCCAGGAGTGGACGTCCTCGAAGCCGGCGGCGGCCGCGGGCGGCGGCAGCTCCCGCAACGCGCCGATGATCGTCGCCGCCTCCGCGCCGGTCAGCGCGCCCGCCTTCTCCAGCGCCCCCGCCCAGGCGATCGAACCCTCGATGTCCTGCGCGAAGAGCTCCGCGTCGAAGGCGAACGAGTCGTTGAACGCACGGAGCAGCTCCGAAGGCCCTTCGCCGAACCGCCCTCCCCACAGATTGTTCACCGCGCGATCTTCTCTTCCACGGCGAACGGCGCGATGCGCTTCCGTCCGCGCAACGGCAGCCCGAAGAGGCGGATGAATCCCGCCGAGTCCCTGGCGTCGTAGCCGCGCATGTTGAACGACGCCAGATCCTCCGAGTAGAGCGATTCCGGCGACGTGCGCGACACGACCATGGCGTTCCCTTTGTACAGCTTGAGGGTGACCTCGCCGGTGACGCTCGCCGTCAGTGCATTGACGAAGGCATCGAAGGCCTCCTTGAGCGGCGAGAACCACTGCCCGAAATAGACCAGCTCCGCGTAGCGCGTGGCGATCCGTTCCTTTTCGTGTGCGGAATCGCGGTCGAGCGTGATCGACTCCAGCGCCTTGAGCGCGCTCACGAGCAGCGTTCCGCCCGGCGTCTCGTACACGCCGCGCGACTTGATGCCGATGAGGCGGTTCTCGACGAGATCCACACGGCCGACGCCGTGGCGGCCGCCGATGGCGTTCAGCGTCTCGATCAGCTTCGCCGGCGACAGCTCGGTCCCGTTCACCGCAACCGGCTCGCCGGCCTCGAAGGCGATCGTCACCTTCTCCGGGATTTCCGGCGCCAGCGCCGGGTCGACGGTCAGCTTGAACATCGAGGCTTCCGGCTCGAACGCCGGATCTTCCAGCGGTCCACCCTCGTGCGAGAGATGCCACAGGTTCCGGTCGCGGGAGTACGGGTCTTTCTTGGTGACCGGGACGGGAATGCCGCGCGCGGCAGCGAAGTCGATGGCATCCTCACGCGAGACGATCGACCACTCGCGCCACGGCGCGATGATCGCCAGTTCCGGCGCCAGCGCCTGATACGCGAGCTCGAAGCGCACCTGATCGTTTCCCTTGCCCGTGCAGCCGTGCGCCACGGCATCGCAGCCGGTCGAGAGCGCGATTTCCACCTGCTTGCGCGCGATCAGCGGCCGGGCGGTGGAAGTGCCGAGCAGGTAGTCGCGCTCGTAGATCGCGCCCGCCTTCAGCACCGGAAAGAGGTAGTCGCGCGCGAATTCCTCTTTGGCATCGATGAGGTAGAAATCGCACGCGCCGGTGGCGTACGCCTTCGCCTCGAGCCCGGCGGTCTCTTCCGCCTGGCCGACGTCGACGGCCACGGCCACCACGTCGCAGCCGTAGCTCTCCTTGAGCCAGGGAATGATCACGGAGGTATCGAGACCGCCCGAGTAGGCGAGCGCGACCTTGTGGATCTTCTTCATTTCGAGAGTGCTCCTTCAAGCGTTTGTCGGTGATCGGTTGTCAGCGGTCGGGCCGGCGAAGACAACCGGGAATCGACGGCTGTCGGCGAATTCGTGAGAAGGCGTTCGAACGTCTGGACGAACTGCCGCAATGCCTTCCTGGGCACGATGTACGGCGGCAGCAGGCGGATGACGTTGTCGCGCGCGGTGCCGACGATGAATCCGTTTTCCAGCAGCGCGCGGGCGACGTCCTTCGCCGGGCGATCGAGCTCGATGCCCCACATCATCCCCATACCGCGGACGTCGATGATCGCCGGGACGCGTGTCCGCAACCGCTCGAGCTCGTTTCCGAACCATTCGCCGAGATCGCGCACGCGAGCGAGCATCGCCGGCTGCTCAATGACCTCGAGCGCGGCGATCCCGAGTCGGCAGGCGATCGGATTGCCGCCGAAGGTCGTGCCGTGGTGGCCGGGCTTGACCACGCCTTCGATAGCCTCACCGGTCAGCACGGCGCCGAGCGGAAGTCCGCCGCCGAGCGGCTTGGCCAGCGTGACGATGTCAGGAACGACGCCGCTGTGCTGGAAGGCGAAGAGCGTGCCGGTCCGGCCGAGACCGCACTGGATTTCGTCGAAGATGAGGATTGCGCCGGTGCGGTCGGCGAACCGTCGCGCCGCGGCCAGGAAGTCGTGCGTCAGCGGGATGATGCCGCCCTCCCCCATCACCGGCTCGAGCACGATGGCGTTCGTCCGCTCGTCGACCGCCGATTCGAGCGCAGCGATGTCGTTTGGCGGCACGAACGTCACGCCGGGGACTCCCGGCTCGAACGGCGCGCGATACGCCGCGTGTCCGGTCATGGCCAACGATCCGAACGTCCGTCCGTGAAAACTCTCCTCGAGCGCCACGATGGCGTGCTTGCCGGGGTTCGCCAGTCTGGCGAATTTCAGTGCCGCCTCGTTCGCTTCGGTGCCGCTGTTGCAGAAAAAGGCGCGCATCAGTCCCGAGGCGCGCATCAGCCGCTCGGCCAGGATCCCCTGCGCCGGGTGGTAATAGAGATTGGAGACGTGCAGCAGCGAACGCGCCTCGTCGCGCAGCGCCCGCACCAGACGCGGATGCTGATGCCCCAGGGCGTTCACCGCGATCCCGCCGAGCAGGTCCCAATACGGCTTCCCTTCGGCGTCGACCAGCAGCGCTCCCTTCCCGTATCGGGGATGAAACGGCGTGCGCGCATACGTGCCGAGCACGAAATTCCGTTCGCGTTCTTCGACGGCGGCGGGCGATTCGTCATGCAGCAACAAGAGACGTTCCTCCTTCTCCGATGTGGATCGAGCCGACGCCGGCGCTGAGCGCCTGCAGCGCCGCCTCGAGCTTCGGGCGCATGCCGCCGCTCACGATGTCGGTCTTCAGCAGTGCGCGGGCGTCGGCGGCTCCAAGCGACGGCACGACGGCGCCGTTTCCGTCGAGCAGGCCGGCGACGTCGGTGAGAAACACGAGCGAGCTGGCGCCGAGCGCCGCGGCGATGACGGCGGCTGCGCTGTCGGCGTTCACGTTGAGCAGCGTCCCCTTCGGGCCGGCGGCCACCGAGGAGACGACCGGCAGGATCCCGATGCCGAGGATGGCCTGGATCAGAGACGGATCGGACTTCCGGACGCGTCCCACGTTGCCGAGATCGATGCCGTCGATCGGCGGGTGGCGCTCGGCGACGAGCGTCGGGCCGTCCGATCCGCTGATGCCGGCGGCCTTCACCCCGGCACGCGCCAGCTCGGACACGAGCATCTTGTTGACGGTGCCGCCGAGCACGGCCACGACGATCTGCAAAGTCGCATCGTCGGTGATGCGGAGCCCGGCGTGCGTGCGCTTCGCCATGCCCAGCCGGGCGAGATGCGCGTCGATGTGCTTGCCGCCGCCGTGCACGATGACGATCGGTTCGCCGCGCTTCCACGCCCGTGCAATGCCGCGCAGAACCTCGGCGCGCCGCGCCGCATCGTCGAGCAGACTGCCACCCAGCTTGATGACTCTCACGCCAGGCCCTCCGTCTCGGGGAATCCGTACATGCGGTTGAAGTTCTGCACCGCCTGCGAGGCGGCCCCCTTGAGCAGGTTGTCGATCACCGAGACGATCACCGCGCGCCGGCCGCCCTGCAGCAGCGTGAATCCGATCTCGCACCGTGGCGTGTTGACGACGCTCCTCAGTTCCGGGAGTTGCCCGGCCGGCAGCACACGCACCAGCGGCGCACTTTCGTAGGCGCGCGCATACGTTTCGGCGATCTCCGCCGCGGTGAATGGGCGCGTGAAGCCGACATGAATCGTCGACAGGATCCCGCGCACAGTCGGAAGGAGGTGCGGCACGAAGACCAGCGGAGTGCGGTCGCCCAGGCGGAGCCCCTGCCGGATCTCGGGCTCGTGCCGGTGGCTTCCGACGCCGTAGGCTTTGAAGTTGCCGTACAGCTCGGCGAACGACCAGGCGAGATCCGCTTTCTTTCCGGCGCCGGAGACACCGCTCTTCGAATCGCAGATCACCGGCTGATCGCGATCGATGGCGAAGGTCAGCGGGCGGAGCGCGAGCAGAATCGAGGTCGGATAGCAGCCGGGATTGGCGACGAGGCGCGCCGTCTTGAGCTCGCCGTTGCACAGCTCAGTCAGGCCGTAGACCGCCTCGTCGAGCAGTTCCGGCCGCGCGTGCGCGAACCCGTACCACGACGGATAGAGCGACGGATCGCTCAGCCGGAACGCGCCGGAGAGGTCGATCACGCGCAGGCCACGGTCGAGCAACTCAGGCGCGAGCTCTGCCGACGCTTCGTTCGGAGTGGCCAGGAAGACGAGTTCCGGCTGCGCGGCGGCGAGCGCATCGATGGCGAATGGCTGCGCGACGAGCCCGGGGGCGGCGGCGGTGACCGGCGCCGCGGCGCCGCCGCTCGACGAGAACAGACCGACGACTTCGGCATGGGGATGCCGCGCCAGGATTGCCGTCAGCTCGGCGCCGGCGTACCCGGTCGCGCCGATCACGGCTACCCGTTTCGCTTCGGAATTCGTCTGCATCACGAGTCTCTCATGCGCGGACGCGGCGGGCGAGCTCCGCGGTCTGCTGCACGTAGTGTGCGAAGGCATTGGCCGACGCGGGGTGGCGGAAGGCCACGAAGATGGTGTCGTCACCGCCGACGGTGCCGAGGGCATCGCGCGGCGGATTCGAGTCGAGCGCGCTGGCGACCGGCTGGGCGGCGGCCGGCGGAGTCTTGAGGACGACGAGATTCCCTGCGGCCTCGGCGAAAACGATGCTTTCCCGCAGGAGGTGCTCGAGGCGCTCCTCGCGCACCTCACGCGCGGTGAACGCGGCGATCGGTGTCACCGAGGCGAGGTCACCGGGGATGACGTAGCCGGCAGGCGTCTTTGCCAGACCGAGCTCGCGGATGTCGCGCGAGAGGGTCGGCTGCGTGACGCGGAAGCCGCGCTTGCGGAGGATGGCCAGCAACTCGTCCTGCGAGTGAATGGCCTGCTGGCGCACGATGCCCAGGATCTCCTCCCGTCTTGCATGAATATTCATCATTATGCATTTTTATGCAACCGCCCCGGATTGTCAAGCATTCCAGAGGACCCGCCCCACCGAAATCCTGCCCGCCGCGCGGGGAGGAGGCATCCACATTGCGTATCCCTTCCCCATGTCACGAGTCGAACCCAGCCACACCCTTCCTCCTCCCCGCGAAGGCGAACGCCGCCGCGAGCCTGATAAGGCCGAGGGGGACGAGAAGACGGTGGAAGAGGCGCTCCGCCGTCAGGAAGAAGCGCAGACGGAAAGCGAGTCTGGGGACCGGCAATTGGATTCGCCGGGCAGCGCGGTTCACCCCGCTGCTATTTGTGACAAATGATGATGTGCTCGTTCATCAATCGTTTGTCTGTGCGCCCGCCCAACGGTGCCATCAGCGGAACTGACTCACTCGCGCCGCGGCGTTGTTGATCAGAGATCTGGTCTGACCACTGGAGGCCTCCACCACCTCCACATTCGGGATGGCCCGACCGCCGGCCGCCGGAACCACGGATGGTGCGACATCGAGGCTCGCTCGCTCGCAGACGGCGGTTGAAACGGGAACGATGCCGCCTCCCCCGGCTTCAGATCGCAAGTCGCTTGCGCGATCACATCGCCGGCCGCGTTGCAAATGACTCGCCCCTCAGTGATGCCCGTGCAAGCACATCGCCGCCGTCGTGCGATCGCGGACCGCTATACTCATCAAACGATGCGGTCGAACCTGGCGGCACGACTGCGTGAAGAGAAGATCGAAGAGCTCCGGCGGATGACTCCGGCGGAACGGGTGCAGCTCGTCCTTCGGTTGCGCACGACCGGACTGGACGTGTATGCCGCTGGCCAGCACATCGATCGCGACACGGCCCTGGCACGGATCCGCCGTTCACGGCAGTCTGGCCGTCGTTACTCGCGCTGCATGGATGAATTGCTGCGGTGATCGAACGCGTACAGGACATCCTCGAACGGCGGAACGTCCCATACGCTCTGATCGGCGGGATGGCTGTGGCCGCACGGGGTCACACGCGTTTTACTGCCGACTTCGATGTTCTCACGACGGACCGGCGGGTGTTCGAACCAGGTTTGTGGACAGAGCTGCGCGATGCGGGCATCCCGGTCGACATTCGGCAGGGGGATCTTGATGATCCGCTCGCCGGCGTGGTCCGCATCGGTTCGAAACCCCACGAGGTCGACATCGTCGTCGGCCGGTCGCGATGGGAAGGTCAGATCGTACAGCGAGCCGAACGGCTCACGATCGGCAACCGTCCGACGCCCGTTGCACTCACCGGCGATCTCATTCTCCTCAAGCTGGCGGCCG
>DATFUW010000265.1:0-10578 GCA_035260605.1 Thermoanaerobaculia bacterium
ATATCGTGAAGTGGGCGGCGTCTCCACCAGCGGCGAGTACAACCCGCGCAATGGTTCCATCGATATCGACACCCGCGCGTTCAAGCATCCCTCGGGGTCGTATGACGCGCAGCCGGTCCGCGTCTCGTTCGCCAACGGGGCCGTCGACTCGGTCATCTCGCTGCGCGATTCGCAGCCGGTAGAGAACGCGGCGCTCGAACCGGAGCTGCTGACCTCCATCCTCGGCGACCGGCTCGAGAACCGGCAGCCGGTCACGCTCGATCAGGTGCCGAAGATTCTCCAGGACGCGGTGATCGTCACCGAGGACGTGCGCTTCTGGCATCACCCCGGCGTCGATCCGCTGGGGATCATGCGCGCGCTGTTCCGCAATCTGCGGCACGGCGGGGTGGAGGAAGGGGCCTCGACGCTGACGCAGCAACTGGTCAAGAACTACTACCTCACGCCGGAGCGGACGCTGCGCCGCAAGATCGTCGAGGCCTTCATGGCCATCATCCTCGACGCCAAGTATTCGAAGCGGGACATTCTGGAGGCGTATCTCAACGACATCTATCTGGGGCGCGACCGCTCGATCTCCGTGATCGGGGTGGGTGAGGCGTCACGGTTCTACTTCGGCAAGCCGGTCACGGAGATCACGGTGCCCGAGGCGGCGCTGCTCGCCGGGATGATCCGCAGCCCGAACAACGAATCGCCGTTCGAGCATCCCGAAGCGGCACTGGCGCGGCGCAACACAGTTCTCGGACTGATGCTGCACTCCGAGAAGATCGATCAGGCAACGTACGAGAAAGCGCTGGCCACGCCGTTGCCGAAGCGCCCGTCGCGTCAGCGCAGCGGGCTGTCATCGATTCCGTACTACGTCGATCGCGTGCTGCAGGAGATGCGCGACGACTACGACATCAAGGATGTGAAAGGGCGCGGGCTGCAGATCTACACGGCGATCGATCTCGACGCGCAGGACACCGCGGCCAGGACACTCGAGGCGGGCATCGAGGGGTTGGAGCACGGCAGCCGCTTTCTGCGCCGCCACCGCACGGCGCTGCAGGGGGCGATCATCGACGTCGATGTGGCCAGCGGCGAGATCCGCGCGCTGGTCGGTGGGCGCAGCTACGAATTGAGCCAGTTCAACCGCGCGCTCAACGCGCAGCGGCAGATCGGATCGCTGGTCAAGCCCTTCGTCTACGGCACGGCGTTCGAGCCGAGCCTCTCGCAGCAGAACATCACCGAGGCTACGCTGGTCAGCGACGCGCGCTTCGTCCTCCAGCGGCACTTCGCACGCGACTGGTCGCCGCGGAACTACGGCGACGTCTATCACGGCACGGTGACGGTGCGGGAAGCGCTGGAGGAGTCGATGAACTCCGCTTCGGTGCGCATCGGACTGGCGGCCGGAATCCCGTCGGTGATCCGCACGGCCCACACGCTCGGCGTGAAGGCCGACATCTCCGACAACCCGGCCATGCTGCTCGGCGCCATCGCCGTTCCGCCGATCGAGATGGCCTCGGCCTACACGACCATTGCCCGTCAGGGCTCGCGCATCCCGCTCCACGCCATCCGCTTCGTGACCGACGACCGCGGCCGCGTCGTGTCCGCCGGCAGCGTCGAGCCGGTGCAGGTCTTTCCGGCCCGCGATATGTACATCCTCACCGACGTGATGAAGGGCGTCGTCGACCGCGGCACCGGCGCTCCGTCGCGCAGGTTTGGATTCCGGCTCACCGCCGCCGGGAAGACCGGCACGACGAACGACAAGCGCGACGCCTGGTTCATCGGCTTCACGCCACGGACGCTCGCCTTGACGTGGGTCGGCTTCGACGACAACGCGCCGGTCGGCCTCTCCGGCAGCCAGGGGGCCGTGCCGATCTGGGCGCGGTTCATGCGCAGCATCACGGCCGGCGAACCCGACGCCGACTTCGCCGTCCCGGCGGGGGTCACCTTCGAGGACATCGACGAGACCAGCGGCGGCGTGGCCACGGAGTACTGCCCGCCCGACGTCGTGGTGAAGGAGGCCTTCAAGGACGGCACGCAGCCGACGGGGCCCTGTCCGCTGCACATTCCCCAGGCGCCGCCGCCGCCCGCCGTCGACCAGTTCGGAAACCCGATCGCCATCGACACCACCGGCACGTTCTCGACCGAGACGACGGGAACGGAGATGCCTCCGCCCCAGCCGATGCCGCCACCACCCACGACGACCGCGCCGCCCACGCCGCCGACCTCGACCAGCACGAGTCCGCCGCCGACCTCGACGACGGGGACCGACGATCGGCTCGGGGAGTTGCAGCTGCCACCATGCGCCGCCGTCGGCGCGAAAGGCCCGGATGATTCCCTCGCCTCCACTGACCGCATGCATGAGGATCACCGGCGGAGTCAGTCGGAACTCGCTGCGACCAACGCGGCTTGCCGTGTGGTCCTTCAGCACGTCGGTGGAGCGTGCCGATCCGCGGAAGATGCATGTAGCGCCGGCTCTCCAGCCGGCTGAGAGCCGGCTCTACACGGATGCCGGCCGCGAGGCTCTCCAGCCGGCTGAGAGCCGGCCCTACACGGATGCCGGCCGCGAGCGCTGGCGATCCCCGCACTGTGCTACTCTCGCCGGATCATGAACGTCCCGGTGCGTCTTTGGCTCCTCCATCCTCGTCGTCGATAACTACGACTCCTTCACCTACAACCTGGTGCAGCAACTCGAACGGCTCGCCGGCCGCGCGGTTCGCGTGGTGCGCAACGACGCGTTCGACCCCGCGGTGCTGCTGGCGGAGAGGCCGGCGGCGATCGTTATCTCGCCCGGCCCTGGCACGCCGGCGCGCGCCGGCCGCTGCATCGATCTGATCCGCGCCGATCGTGACATCCCGCTGCTCGGCGTCTGCCTCGGCCATCAGGCCATCGGCGAGGCCTTCGGCGCGCGCGTCGGACGGACGGGCGTGCCGGTCCACGGAAAAGTCACCGAGGTGTTGCACTCCGGCCAGCGCCTCTTCGCCGGATGCCCGGCGCCGATGCGCGCGGCGCGCTATCACTCCCTGGCCGTCGACCGCGACAGCGTCCCGAACGAGCTCGTGGTCGACGCCGCATCGGCGGACGGCGTCGTCATGGCCGTCTCCCACCGCGACCGGCCGATCTTTGGAATCCAGTTCCATCCGGAGTCGTTCGGCACGGCAGAGGGCGATCGCGTGGTCAGCAATTTTCTGAAAGAGGTGCAGGCATGATCGCCAACGCGATCCGGAAGGTGCTCGACCGTCAGCACCTCGAACGGCACGAGATGGCCGAGGTCTTCGGCCAACTCATGGACGGCAAGGTCACCGACGTGCAGAAGAGCGCGTTTCTGATCGGCCTGCGGATGAAGGGCGAGACGCCCGACGAGATCACCGGAGCGGCGATGGCCATGCGCGACCGCGTGATCCCGCTCGAAGTCGACCGCCCCAACCTGATCGACACCTGCGGCACGGGCGGCGACGGACGCGGCACGTTCAACATTTCCACGCTCGCGGCGCTCGTCGCGGCGGGGGCGGGAGCTTCGGTGGCCAAGCACGGCAACCGCGCGGTGTCGTCGTCGTGTGGCAGTGCCGATGTGCTGTCGGAGCTCGGCGTGGCCATCGATCTCGATGCCGGGCGCATGAGCGAAGTCCTGCGGCGCACGGGCATCTCGTTTCTCTTCGCTTCCAAGCTGCATCCGGCGATGGGCGCGGTGGCCGGCGTGCGGCGCGAGCTCGGCGTGCGCACGGTGTTCAACGTCCTCGGGCCGCTGACCAACCCGGCGTTTGCCCGCCGTCAGGTGCTCGGCGTGTACGCCGATCATCTGGTCGAGGTGCTGGCCAGCGTGCTGCTGGCGCTCGGCGCCGAGCACGCCGTCGTGGTGCACAGCCGCGACGGTCTGGACGAGATCTCGGTCTCGGCGCCGACGCGGGTCTGCGAGGTCTGCTACGGCGAGACGCGGACCTACGAGATCACGCCCGAGGAGTTGGGGATCGCGCGGCATCCGCTGGAAGCGGTCGCCGGCGGTGATCCGGGAGCGAACGCCCGGATCGCGCGCGCCGTTCTCGAAGGGGAGGAAGGAGCGCGCGCCGACATCGTCGCCGTGAACGCAGGCGCGGCGCTCTACGTGGCCGGGCTGGCGCCGTCGATCCGCGACGGCGTGGTGCTGGCGCGCGAGGCGCTGGCCGACGGACGGGCCATCGACAAGCTCCACCAGCTCGTCACCGTTTCTCGGGAGATGGCGGCCCGGTGAACGATTTTCTGGCGACGATCGTGGCGCGCACCCGCGAGCGCCTGCGGGACGCTCCATCCCCTCGTCCCGCGCCGGCGCGCGACCGCTTCGCCTTCTCCCGCGCGCTCCGCGGAGGGGGGAAGATCATCGCGGAGATCAAATCGGCTTCCCCTTCCGCCGGTTCGATCGTCCCGAATCCCGACGTCGAAGCGATCGCCGCCGAATACGCGCGCGGCGGCGCCGCGGCGATCTCCATCGTCACCGAGCCGGAGTTCTTCCACGGCTCGCCGGAGTGGATCGCCCGCGCGGCCGTCGTGTCGGGCCTTCCGGTGCTGATGAAGGACTTCGTCATCGACGAACGGCAGCTCCTGTCGGGCATGGCTGCGGGGGCCAACGCCATCCTCCTGCTGGCCTCGCTGCGCGACGGCGATCAGATCCGCGATGCCGTCGCCCTGCTCGAGGAATTCGGCTGCGACGCCCTCGTCGAGGTGCACGACGAGCGCGAGCTCGACCGCGCGCTCGAAGGGGAGGCGCGCGTGATCGGCGTGAACAGCCGCGATCTGCGCACGTTCCGCGTCGATCTGGCGACCGCCGAAGCGCTCGCCAGCCGGATCCCCGCCGGCACGCTGAAAGTGGCCGAGAGCGGGATCAAGACGCACGCCGACATCGCACGTCTCCGGGATGCCGGATTCGATGCGTTCTTGGTCGGAGAGTCGCTGTTGCGGCAGAATGACCGCGCCGCTGCGGTACGGGCGCTGATGGAGTGATGACCAAAATCAAGATCTGCGGCATCACCCGCGAAGAGGACGCGATGGCCTGCGCGGACCAGCGGGCCGACTTCCTGGGCTTCATCTTCGTCCCCGGCACCCCGCGCTTCATCGAGCCGGAGCGCGCCGCGGAGATCGCGCTGCATCTGCGCGAGCGCGAGTCGCGCCCGAAGCTCGTCGGCGTCTTCCGCGACGCCTCCAACGACTACATCCGCGAGATCGCCGCCCTCGTGGGATTCGACCTCGTGCAACTCCACGGCAGAGAGTCCGACGAAGACATCCACAACCTCGGCATCCCGGTGATCCGCACGCTCCGCGTGGGCGACACGCTCCCCGACACGCACGCCTTTCCCAACGCCGCATGGCTGCTGTTCGACACCTACGACGAGCGCCGCATCGGTGGTACCGGCCGGCGGTTCGACTGGTCGCTCCTCGCAATCTACGACCGTTCGAAGCCGTTCTTCCTCTCCGGCGGGCTCGATCCCGACAACGTCGTGGCGGCGATCAGCCTGGTGCGTCCCGACGCCATCGACCTGTCCAGCGGCCTCGAATCGGAGCCGGGAATCAAAGACCACGACGCCATCGCGCGTCTGTTCGAGCGGGTGAGGAGAGCATGACGGCGCTTCCCGATCGCCGCGGTTACTTCGGCCAGTTCGGCGGCCGATACGTCCCGGAGACGCTCATGGCGGCGCTCGACGAATTCGAGAGCGCCTGGCGCACGGTGCGTCGCGACCGGAAGTTCCGCGGCGAGTTCACCTCCATCCTCGCCAACTACGTCGGCCGCCCCACCGCGCTCACCGAGGCGCAGCGCTTCGCGGAGCTGTGCGGGAAGTTCCGGCTCTTCCTCAAACGAGAAGATCTCAACCACACCGGCGCGCACAAGATCAACAACGCCATCGGCCAGGCGCTGATCGCCAAACGGATGGGCAAGCAGCGGATCATCGCCGAGACGGGCGCTGGACAGCACGGCGTGGCCACCGCCACCGCCTGCGCGCTCCTCGGCCTGCAGTGCGTGGTCTACATGGGCGAAGTGGACATGGCCCGACAGGAGCTCAACGTCTTTCGCATGCGACTGCTCGGCGCCGAGGTCGTCCCCGTGGCCACCGGCAGCCGGACGCTCAAAGACGCCATCAACGAGGCCCTGCGCGACTGGGTGACGAACGTCCGCACCACGCACTACATCCTCGGCTCGGTCCTCGGGCCCCATCCCTATCCCATGATCGTCCGCGAGTTCCAGTCGGTGATCGGTCGCGAAGCGCTGGCCCAGCTCCGCAAACGGACGGGAAAGCTGCCGAACGCCGCGGTGGCCTGCGTGGGCGGCGGATCGAACTCCATCGGACTGTTCTACGAAATGCTGGGGCACAAATCGATCCGCCTCGTCGGCGTCGAGGCCGGAGGGCGCGGACCGGAGCTCGGCCAGCATGCCGCGCGCTTCAGCGGCGGCGCCGTCGGCGTGCTCCACGGCACGCGGTCGATGATCCTGCAGGACGAGTTCGGACAGATCGCCGAGACGCACTCCATCTCCGCGGGTCTCGACTATCCCTCTATCGGTCCCGAGCATGCCTACCTGCGCGAGATCGGGCGGATCGAGTATCACGACTGCAGCGACGAACTGGCGCTAGAGGCCTTCCACCGCCTCAGCGAGACCGAAGGTATCATCCCCGCGCTCGAGTCCTCCCACGCCCTCGGCTGGCTCATGCGCAACGGCGGCGCGCTGAAGGGAATCGTGATCGCCAACCTGTCGGGCCGCGGCGACAAGGACGTGCCGCAGGTGATGGCCATGGACGATCGCCGATGAAGGTTCGACGATGAACCATCCTTCCCCGGTTCCTCGTTCGTCGCACCTCGCTCGTCATGCTTCAGGCCTGAAAGCGATGTTCAAGCAGGCTCGGCTCGGACGCCGCATGGCCCTCATCGCCTACATCACCTGCGGCGATCCGGACCGGGAGACGTCGGTGCGGATCGTGGAGGAACTGGAGCGTGCGGGGGCGGATGCCATCGAGCTGGGCGTACCGTTTTCCGATCCGATCGCCGACGGGCCGGTGATCCAGGCCGCGGCGCAGCGCGCGCTGGCGCACGGGACGAACCTGCACGACGTGCTGGCCATCGCCCGAGCGGTGCGCGAGAAGAGCGCGATTCCGCTGATCGCCTTTTCCTATCTCAATCCGGTGATGCACTACGGGGCGGAACGCTTCGCGCGCGATGCCGCAGAGGCAGGAATCGACGCCCTGCTGCTGACCGATCTCCCGCCCGAGGCGGCGACCGAGATCCGGCGCGCCGTGAACCGTCACGGCCTGACGATGGTCTTTCTGCTGGCGCCGACGTCGACCGACGCGCGCATCAAGGCGGTCAACCGGATGTCCGACGACTTCATCTACTACGTTTCCACCACCGGCGTGACCGGCGCGCGGAAGGATCTCGATCCCGCGCTGCTGTCGCGGCTGGCCCGGATCCGCAGGCAGGTGAAGAAGCCGCTGGCCGTCGGCTTCGGCATCTCCGAGCACGCGCACGCCGAGGCCCTGCGCGGCCGGTGCGAGGCCATCGTCGTCGGCAGCGCGATCGTCCGGGCCATCGCCGCGGGTGGAGCGGAGGGGGCGGCCGGGCGGGCGGGGGAGGTGGTGCGGAGGATCCTCGGAAACGAGGAACGATGAGCGTTGATCTTTCTTCGTTTCTCGTTTGATGCTATTCTCCGCCGCCTCATGCCCGCGCGCCTCTACGCTTACTTCTACTCGTACGCTTAGCGCGGGGCTGCGTGAATCGCGCCCCGTCGCGGAGAAGGGGCGCCCGGCGGCATCGGATCTGACACCTCTTCTCGACGACGGGAAGGGGTTTTTTGTCATGGATCCGAACGAAGCGGAACGGGAAATCCACCGGATGCGCGCAGCCATCGACCGCGTCGATGAGGTCATCGTGCGGCTGCTGAATCAACGGGCGAAGTACGCCATCGAGATCGGGCAGATCAAGGGCCTGCTCGGACTGCCGGTCTACGCGCCGGAGCGCGAGAAGGTCGTGCTGGCGCACGTCGAGCAGACATGCGACGGCCCGCTCGATGCGGGCTCGATGCGCCGGCTGTTCGAACGCATCATCGATGAGTCGCGGCGCGTGGAACGCGAAGCGGCGACGGAGCGAGAGTCATGATCATCGTCATGGAGAAGCACACCAGCGAGAACAACGTCGAGCGGGTCATGTCTGAGCTGATCCGCCGCGGCTTCGATGTCCACCGCTCCACCGGCGCGGACCAGACCGTCCTCGGCGTAGTGGGCGACGTGGCGGCCATCGACACGCGCGAGTTCGAGCTGTTCGAAGGCGTGCAGGAGGTGGTGCGCGTCAGCGTGCCGTACAAGCTCTCCAGCCGGACGTTCAAACGCGACAAGACCGTCGTCCGGGCGCGCGGCGTGGATATCGGCGGGCCGGAGGTGGTGATCATGGCCGGCCCCTGCACGATCGAGAGCGAGCAGCAGCTCGTCGAAACGGCGCGGCGCGTGGCGCGGTCGGGGGCCCGGGTGCTGCGCGGCGGCGCGTACAAGCCGCGGACCTCCCCGTACGCCTACCAGGGGATGGGCGTGGAGGGGCTCAAGCTGCTGCGCGCGGCGGCCGACGAGCTGAACATGGCCACCGTCTCCGAGGTGATGGAGATCAGCCAGATCGAGAAGATGCTGGAGTACGTCGACATCCTGCAGGTGGGCGCGCGGAATATGCAGAATTTCAATCTGCTGACGGCGCTGGGACAGGTGCGGAGGCCGGTGCTGCTCAAGCGCGGCATGTCGGCCACCATTCAGGAGTGGCTGCTGGCGGCGGAGTACATCATGAGCGGCGGCAACTACGACGTGATCCTCTGCGAGCGCGGCATCCGCACGTTCGAGACCTACACGCGGAACACGCTCGACATCTCGGCCATCCCGGTAATCGACAAGCTGTCCCATCTGCCGATCATCGCGGACCCCTCGCACGCGGTGGGGCTGCGCGACAAAGTGATGCCGCTGGCCCGGGCCATCGTCGCCGCCGGGGCCGACGGCGTGCTGATCGAAGTGCATCACGACCCGGACAAGGCCGTGTGTGACGGCCCGCAGTCGCTCTACCCCGACCAGTTCGCAAGGCTCATGGACGAGCTGCGCATCATCGTCCCCGCGGTGGGGCGGCGGTTGTAGGCAGGGCTGACAGAACCGCCGCGCCGAGGGGCGTGGAGGCGATGATGTGGCTTGGTTTTCGAACCTGAGTTCTAGATATCACCAGGCGTAAGTTACGGCAATCACCGGACGACGCTGCTACCGCCCTCGACTTTATTGCCCAAACCGGGATCGCAGCGAGTTATGGTCTGTTCCAGACCCTGATCGCCACGGCGACGTTTGATCCACCGCGTAGAAGGTCGTAATCCATCCGCCATTAGCTACGCCAGACGACTGGGTCCATGACGTCATTGGGAGTATCCAATACGGTGGATGTCGACATCCACGGCGGCCCGGACGCGATGCTTTGGGTGCTGATCAAGTAACTGCAAGCGTCATTCGCGCAC
The DNA here is from genome assembly GCA_035260605.1 of Thermoanaerobaculia bacterium. Classification (GTDB taxonomy): domain Bacteria; phylum Acidobacteriota; class Thermoanaerobaculia; order Gp7-AA8; family Gp7-AA8; genus Gp7-AA10. The sequence continues at coordinate 9,464 of DATFUW010000265.1, forward strand.
GCGGTTTGCCTGCTCGTGCGGGATGGTGCTTCGAGGGGAACGTGGGGCGGCTTTCTGGACAAAATTGCGAGGCGCGGCAATCATGCGGAAGCCGCGGTGGCAGTGACCTCGTCGGGCGAGTTCCGCTGCGCGCCGCTGAAACAAGTTCCTTTAGTCAGACTCCGATGTTCGGAAGAGCGAAACGTCCAAAGAAGCGACGCAACGATCAGCTTCTGTTCTGTTCCTTTTGCAACAAGTCGCAACGACAGGTTAGGAAGATGATCGCTGGGCCGAGTGTCCAGATCTGCGACGAGTGCGTTGATATCTGTCTGGACATCGTTTCCGAAGATCGGAAGGACGCCCGAAGCACCGAAGAATCAGCGGATGGCAATGGCGATCGCGCAACGCCTACGCTGACCGTGTGCTCTCTCTGCCACCTGCCCACGACTGACGAGCAGGGCACATATGTCACGAATCGAGGGATTCTGTGCCCCGGCTGTGTAGGCGAGATCGAAGTGGCACTGGCTCGACGCGGCGACGAATCCGTGTAGGGCGCTCATCGTTTCTTTCCGCCGGCATGCCTGACGCGGCGCCGTTCGCTGGTCCGGCGCTTGCGCGCCTCGTTTGCGGAGCGATTTGGCGTTATTTCAACGCGGTGTTGGCCGAAATCGGAGTTCCCCCGAGAACGACTCCGTGACTGGTCAGAGTGACCGGTTTCCCAGCTCACCAGTCGCCCGACCATCCTGCGGCGTTCGGAGAAGCGCCCCACTCGGCCGGTGCGGCTGTTCTCGGACAATCAGGTGCGCTACCATCGGCTTTCGTTCACAGCCAGCAGACCGATGGGAGAATCCGGGCATGCCCTCGATCTTCGTGACGCGATCCTCGGCGCGTGGCGTACGAGCAGCCGCGTCACGTCGTTCCTCGTCGAGCAGGTGCCGGCGCCGCTCTGGGACGCGGCCATTCCCGGCGCACCGCAGCGCACGGTCCGCATGGTCCTGGCGCATCTGCACAACTCCCGCAGAGCGTGGATCCGAACGCTGGGCAGCGAGCACGGCGTCGCCGTCCCCGCGGCGGTCGACCGGCGGAGTGTCACGCGGCGCGCGCTCCTGGCCGCGCTGCAGCGAAGCGCCACGGGG
>DATFUW010000266.1:0-2670 GCA_035260605.1 Thermoanaerobaculia bacterium
TTTCCCCGCGTCGTCCGCGAATATCCGCAGCTCGCGCACCTTCTTCGCCGCAGCGCGCATCATCTCCTCGGAGTCTCCCTTCTGCACTCCGGCGAGCACGAGCATGCCGGGACCGATCTCCGCAACCGTCTCTCCGCCGACCGTGACCGAGGCGCGCCGCACCCGTTGAATCACCGACCGCATGGCGGCGATTCTACGTGCTACATTCCTTCGATGTACGCCGGGGAGCGGTTCAACAGCATCACGCACCTGGTCGGCAGCGTGCTGGCCGTGGCGGCCACGGCCGTCATCGTCACGATCGCCGCGAAGCGCACCGGCGCGCGCACGATCACCGCGGTCTCCATCTACGGAGGAATGCTGATCGTGCTCTATCTCAGCTCCACGCTGTATCACTCGCTGCGCGGAAAGGTGAAGCGCGTCTTCCACGTGTTCGACCACAGCGCGATTTACCTGCTGATCGCCGGGACGTACACGCCGTTCACGCTGGTGACGCTGCGCGGGCGGTGGGGGTGGACGATCTTCGGCATCGTCTGGGCGCTCGCGGCCGCCGGCGTGGCGAAGGACGTGCTGCTGCGCGGGCGCTTCCGCGGGATCTCGATCCTGCTCTATGTGGTCATGGGCTGGCTGATCGTCGTGGCCTTCGCACCGCTCGAGCAGGCACTCCCCCGGCCCGGACTCGTGCTGCTCGCGGTGGGAGGAATGATCTACACCGCGGGGCTCGTCTTTTTCGCGCTCTCGAAGCGCGTGGCGCACATGCACGGCGTGTGGCATCTGTGCGTCCTCGGCGGCAGCGCGTGCCACTACGCGGTGGTGCTGCGCTACGTCGCCATGCGGTGAATCTACACCGGGTAGAAAACCTCGGTCCGCGCTCTGCTTCGCATTACAATCGATGCATGGCAAGCGTGAATAAAGTGATTCTCGTCGGGCGACTGGGGAAGGACCCCGAGATGCGTTCCACTCCGAACGGATCGACCGTCGCCAAATTCAGTCTGGCCACCGATGAGCGCTTCACCGATCGCAATGGTGAGAAGCAGGAGCGCACCGAGTGGCACAACATCACGGCGTGGGGAAAGCTCGCGGAGATCTGCGGTCAGTATCTGCGCAAGGGCAAGCTCGTCTACATCGAGGGCTCCATCCGGACCGATAGCTGGGACGACAAGGAGACGGGGCAGAAGCGGTACCGCACCGACATCATTGCCAACCAGATGCAGATGCTCGACCGCAAGGGCGACGAGGGCGGCGGGGCCTATGCCGGGGCACGCGCATCGTCCGGGGCGAGCGCGGCGGGTCCGGGCGAGGAAGAGGAAGACGTCCCGTTTTGATGGGGACGGGGGCGGCCGGCTGAGAGCCGGCCCTACATGACCGGCTGAGAGCCGGCCCTACACGCCGTAGCGGTCGTGCAGGACTCCGAGGTGATGGCGCTCGTGGCCCAGGGTCGTATAGGCGAGCGCGCGCGCGCTGACTGGCCGGTTGTTCGACGTCCCGATCCGCGGCCAGACGTCCTGCGGCATTCCACGGAACAGCGTGACGCTCGCCCGGCGCACTGCCTCGTAATCGTCCGTCAGATCGGCCAGCGTCCGCTGGTCGCATCTCGCCGCGGCCGCGTACGCGTTCTCGTCGAACCCCGGCAGCGACTGCGTCTCTCCGCGGGCGATGGCCAGCGCCCGATAGGTGAAGATCCGCTCCGCATCGGTGACGTGCCCGATTACCTGGCGGATGCTCCACTTGTCCGGAGCGTAGCGAAACGCCGCCTTCTCCTCGGTCAGCATCCGCAGCAGCGCGACCGTCTCTCTCCCCTGCTTGTCGAGGGCGGCCACGACGTCTTCTTCCGGCACGAGACCGATGTACCGCTTCACGGAATCCGAATACTCATTGGCACCAGGACGATTGCTCATGGGACCATGATCGCATGGAGATCGCCATTCGTCGTCTATCGAACGATCGAGAGGCGCGGCAATGCGCGGCCATGATGGCCGCCACCGAACCATGGCTCACGCTCGGGCGCGGTTTCGAGGAATGCCTCGCGGCGGTGGCCGATCCGGAACGGGAGGTCTCTGTCGCGCACGACGGCACGGATGTCCGCGGATTCATCATCCTGAACATGCGTGGCGCGTTCATCGGATACATCCAGACCGTCTGCGTCGATGCCGCGGCGCGCGGCTCGGGCATCGGGACGAGCCTCGTCGGGTTCGCCGAGCGCCGGATCTTCGCGGAAACGCCGAACGTCTTCCTCTGCGTCTCGTCGTTCAACCCCCGCGCCCGCGCGCTGTATGAACGGCTGGGGTACGAGCGGATCGGAGAAATAAAGGACTACCTGATTGCCGGAGCGTCAGAGTTCCTCATGCGGAAGACGATCGGCCCGCTGCGCACGAATCCGCCCTCCGGAAGCGGCGGTTAGGCGCGGGCCCGAACCACGACGAACGTGACGTCGTCGTTCGGAGGCTGCTCGCCGCGCCAGTCGTGCGCGGCGGCGGAGAGCGAGGCGATCACCGAGTCCGCCGAGTCGGTCCGCGCCGCCTCTGCGAATGCACGCACGGCGGCGCTGTATCCGAGCTGCTGCCCCGACGGATTCATCAGCTCGGGAAAGCCGTCGCTCATGAACAGCAGCGTGTCGCCCGGATCGAGGCGGAGGCTGACGTCCTGGTAGTCGTTGCCCAGCGTGCCGAGCGG
>DATFUW010000267.1:0-2487 GCA_035260605.1 Thermoanaerobaculia bacterium
TTCAAGAACACGGTGATCATCATGACCTCGAACGTCGGCTCGCAGTACATCCACGACTTTCAGAAGTCGATGCAGACGCCGCAGCAGGAAGAGGAGATGCGCAAGCAGGTGGAGGAGGAGCTGCATCACCACTTCCGCCCCGAGTTCCTCAACCGCATCGACGACGTGATCATCTTCCACGCCCTGGACATGAAGCACATCAAGCGGATCATCGAGATCCAGCTCAAACGGCTGGCGAAGATCATCGCCGGCCGCGGGATCAACATCGAGATCAGCGATGCGGCGAAGGCGCAACTGGCGCGCGAGGGCTACGATCCGGCCTTCGGGGCGCGGCCGCTGAAGCGTGCTCTGCAGAAACTGATCGTCGATCCGCTGGCCATCCGCCTGCTGGAAGGGAAGTTCAAGCCGGGCGATACCGTCTACGTCACGACCACGCCGGAAGGGAAACTGGAGCTGTCGCTCGAGCCGGAGCGGACGACTGTGCATTGATCTTGCTGCGCAGCGCACGCATGCGCCGCATTTGTTTTTTCGCTCTCATCCTGATGCTCGCCGCCGCCTGCGGCCGGTATGAAGCCAAACCGGCGGACACCGGGAACGCCACCGATCGCTCGCCGGTCAACGGAACGTCCGGGACGGGGACGCCGGCCGACGTCGATACCGCGGCGGCCGGCGCCGCGCAATCGCTCGACACAGCCGGCGCAACCACTGGCACTCCGATCGGCGTGAGCGGGACCGAAGACGTCCACGCGGCAAAGACCGAGACGACGGCAACGATCGTCACTCCAACGACGACCACCGCGGCGATCGAGACGCCGACCGACACCTCGGCCACGGTGAAGAGCACGACGGGGACGAAGACGGGCCGGTTGCGGAAACACTGATCCGCTTCTCACCGCCAGAAAAACTCGACGGAGGAGCCCACCGCAAACAGCGGCACAATGAGCGTGTACAGCCACAGCGCGTCGACGAGCGCACTCCTCGAGATGCGGAACCAGCCTGGGCCGATGAGCGGTCCGTTCCGTCGAAGGGTCGCCCATCCGAGATGGATGCCGCCAGCGGCTGCGAGGACGAACCCGCAGACCTGAACGAGCACGACGATGACGTAGTAGGAGGCGGATTCCACATTGTGGAACCGGCTGGAGTGCGCTCCGTCGACGGAAACAATCCCCCCCACCCAGCCGCGGTAGGCGCCGAGCGCCACGGGCAGAATGAGCGTGAGGCCGCCGACGGTATCCGGAAAGGCGACCAGGACGAGATCCCGGCTGAAATCGAGCGCCGCCGCGCGAGCATGCGCTCCGGCTGCATCGGCGCGGGCCGCGGGATCCGTCCGATTCGCGCGGCGCACCAGCGTGTCTCGGAACCGAAGGGCCATCCGGTTGTTCGAATGCGCCATGGCGATCCCGGCCGCGATGCTGACCGCGTAGATCATGGCCATCAGCCAGATCGCGCGCCGGGCGTGACCGATTGCAAGCCGCAGTCGAAGGAGCATGTCCTGGATGGTGCGCGGCGGCTCGACAGGCCGCGGTGTGCCCGGTCATCCCGGGGCGTGATCACCACGAGCCGCGGGACGGTCCGAACATCACTTCGTACACCCTCTTCGCCCAGCTTCGCTTCCCATGCTCGAGCGGTCCTTCATCACGCAGCCATTCGTGGATCGGGAGCGTGAACCCGGTCTTGCGCCGGCCACGGATCGCTTCGGGGAGGGGAGGGCGGGGGGCGGCGGCGAGGATCTCCTTGCCGCGGCCGCGGCGCCGCACCAGCAGCGGCGCGAGCGTGCCCAGCAGATGGGCATCGACGAGCGGAACGCGCACCTCCAGCGAATGCGCCATGCTCCCCCAGTCCATGTCGCGCAACAGCTGGTTGCGCAGATAGAACGATGATTCGAGCGCCACGACACGCGCATACGGTGTCCCCGGATCGGGCTGCAGCTCGCGGTCGATGAGCCCGAGCATATCGAGCCGGCGGAGTCCCTCGCGGGCGACGTCTTCGCCGATGAGCGACGGCAGCTCGGACGCGAGGAACCGCCCGCGTTTGACGAGATAGGCGCCGGCCCAGCTCGATCCGTAGCGGACGATCTCTCCCATCTTCGGGCTGACGTGACGCGAGCGCCGAGCGAGTGCCGCGTTGCCGCGGGCGATCGCGTCGCCGAGCAGCGGCACGCGTGCCAGCACGCGCGTGGCGGGCATCCATCGCGGAATGTCGCGGAATGATGTGTAGCCGCCGAACAGCTCATCGCCTCCCGTGCCGGAGAGGGCGACCTTGAGTCCGGCCTCGCGCGCCGCCTTGCTGATGAAGTAGCTGTTGAGACCGTCGACCGAGGGCTGGTCCATGGCCTCGAAGACGCGTGGCAGCTCGCGCCTGAACTCGTCGCGCGTCAGATCACGGACGGTGTGCGGGACTCCGTAGTGCCGCGCCACGAGTTCCGCGAGCGGCGCCTCATCGTTGATCCGCCCGCGGTATTCGGGAAAGCGAAGCGTCATCGTCTGC
>DATFUW010000268.1:0-3593 GCA_035260605.1 Thermoanaerobaculia bacterium
CTTGAGCAGCGAATCGGGATGTGCTGTCAGATAGTCGGCGAGTGAGCGGACCGAATCCGCGGCGCGCGTGAGCTCCTCGATCAGCGCGCCGAGGTCGTAGTTCTGGCGGGGAGCGCTCGCCAGGAGTTGCTGCGCGCGGGCTGCGGCCGCCTGCGCCGAAGCCGCCGTGGCGCGCAGGCTCTGGACCAGCGGCCCGATGTTCTCACTCGTGGTCCTGGTGATCTTCTGCACGTCCGCGAGCGAAGCGTTCAGCCGCTGCAGACTCTGCGCGAGCGCCGGATCCTTCACCAGCGTGTCGACGTGCGAGACGATGCTCTGCAGGTGCGAAGCGATGTCCTGAATCGGCAGCTTCTGGATCTGCGCGAGCACGCCCTCGATTCCGCTGCCGCTCGCCGACGCCGGGATGATCGGGGGATTGCTCTGCAGGCCGAGCTTCGCGCTGTTGCGTCCGCCGGTCATCTCGAGCGACACGCCGCCGGCGCCGGGAAGAATGAGGCTGGACATGAGCGTGGCGCGCAGCCCCTTGCGTACCAGCCTGGCCATCGCATCATCGAGCGCCGTTCGGTCGACCGGCAACTCCAGCTTCCGCGGATCGATCTCGATCGTCACCGGCGTCTCCAGCGTCGCGCTCTGCGGAACGTAGCGCAGGCGCACGTCGCGCACCCGCCCGACCTGCACCCCCTCCATCTGCACCGGGCTGCCGGGCGCGAGTCCGTTCACCGGCCCCGGGAAGAAGATCAGATACGGCATCCCCGGACCTCCCTCGGCCGCTTCCGCCTGCGTCTGCGAGTCGTAGAGATCGAAATGCGTTCCCGACGCGACCGGCGCTCCCGGCAGGACGTCGGGCGCGGTGAATTCGATCGGCGAGCTGAGAATCGATGCGAGCGAGGCCCCGGTCAGCGAGATCCCGCCGCCGCTCATGGTGAGGTCGAGACTCCCGGCTCGCCAGAAGCGGGTGTTCTGCGTGACGTGGTTCATGAAGCGCTCCACGACGAAGGCGTGGACGTCGGTGACGCCGTGCGCCTCGTCGTACTCCGCGCCAAGGATCTGGCCGGCGCGGATGCCGTGGAACTGAACCGGCGCGCCGACGGCCACCGGCTGCAGACCGCTCGATTCGAGGATGTACGTGCGTCCCGGCCCCGGCTGGGTCAGGACAGGAGCGAACTCCTGCCCCTGGAAGGTGCTGGCCGACTTTCCCGGTCCGGGCGCAATCCCGACGTACGTGCCGCCGAGGAGTCCGGAAAGGCCCCCTCCTTCGAGTCCCGGCTCGACGATCCAGAAACGCGTGCCGGTGCGCAGCGCCTGGTTCATGGACGCATCAATCTGGATCCCCACGACGACCTGTTTCAGCTCGTTGTCGATGGTGATCTTCTGCACGGTGCCGACTTTCGCGCCGCGGAACCGCACCGGGCTGTAGCGGTCGAGCCCGCGCGCATCGGCGAAGCGGACGGTGATGTTTCCGCCGCCGAAGAACCCGTAACGCACCACGAGATATCCGGCGATGAAGATGGCGATCGCCGGCACGATCCAGATCCAGGGAGACCACCGGGCCAGATAGACCTTCGCCTCGGGGGTGGGACGGCGCCGGCGCTCCTCCTCGACGTGGTCGTACTCGCTCATGCCGGCACTCCCGCGGTCCTCCACATCTGCTTCGGTTCGAACAGCCGGACCGCGAGCATCAGCAGGGCGATGATCAGAAAGAGCGGAGTGGCCCCCGGACCGGTGATGATGTCGTCGAGGCCGCGGAAGTTGATGATCGGCGCGGCGATCGCGGCGATGAAGGGAATGATCATCGGCCAGCGCACGAGGCGATGCAGGATCCGATAGACCCGCGTCCTGCGAACGAGCCCCTTCGCTTCCGGAAAGCGGACCCGCGCCAGCAACCAGATCAGCCCGACGAGCTCGACCGCAGGGATGGCCACCCCGGCCAGCAGCACGACGACTCCGTACTGCGAGTAGCCGCGGTCGGCGAGCAGTTGCACGGTACCGAGCACCGTGTGCTCGAGCACGCCGCTGATGCTGGTGTTCACGATGATGGCCGCTGAGTACGCGGGGATCAGCAGCGGGATGCAGGTGGCGACCGCGGCGGCGGCGGGAACGTAGCGCGGCTCGAGCGCGCGGTCGAGCCGGCTGCCGCAGCGCGGGCAATGATCGCCGGGCCGGCGGTCCGTCGCCGCGAACTCGCAGACGTCGCACGATGCGTAGTGCCGCCGCGGGAACTCCGTCGCGTCGGGAAGGATCGAGTTCCACACCGCGCGCCGATCGAGTGAGCGGTCGCCGAGCCACTGGAAGAATGCCACCGCCACGTAACACCACGCGCCCACCAGCACGCCGACGCTCGCGGAGATCGACGCCCGGAAGTACGCCACTACGCCGGCAATCACCACCACGTCGGTCATGCTCCAGATGCGCAGCTCCTCGCTGAACCGGAAGAGCCGTCCGCGCTGCCACACGCGCGCGCCCGACAACACGATCAACTGCAGCAGCGCGCGCACCCAGGGAAAGAAGAGGGCGAAGAAGAAGAAGCCGAAGGCGAAGGGAAACCAGACTTCGCGGTAGATCACCGGCACGCTCGAGACGAGGCGGCTCTCGCCGAAGACGATCTCCTTGATGGTGGAGTCCATCAGCGGCAGAAATACCGCCGGGGGCAGCAGCACGAGCACAGCCGCCGCAGAGGCGAAGGTCAGCGCCGTTCCGTTGTCGGAACGCCGCGCCAGCAGGCGGTCACAGCGATGGCACTCGGCGGCGCCGCCGGGCGGAAGATCGGGGATGGCCTGAGTCGCGCCGCAGTCGGCACAGGTGATGGTCACGACAACGAGCCGGCCTCGTGCAAGAGAGGTTCCCGGAGGGCGGCGGGAGCGTCACTCCACCAGCCACGACCGTTCGAGGCGTTCGGCCTCGGCGGGGAAACCCCGCACGGTGAGCAACTGGGACAGCTCCCGAACCGGAGCGCGGCGAGCCCGGGCGATCGTGATCCGCCGGTTGGTGTCGGAGGAATCGATCTGCTCGCGAATGGCGTCGAGCAGGCCGATTCCTCGCGTCAGCGATACGCGGGCGCGGTCCGCCTGGCCGGCGGCCCGTTCGATCACACCCAGGGTGCACCAGCCCCGCCAGCGCTCGCTCGAAAGCCGCTGATCGAGCACGGCGACGGCGCGGGAAGCCTTCTCGCGCGCGACGCGAGCGTCGCCCGTGGCCAGATCGATGCGCGCGGCTTCCAGTTGTGCCAGAGCGGCCCCTTCCGCGCTGCCGAGATCGCGGGCCATGGCCGCTGCCGCCTCCGCGTGGCACAGGGCGCGGTCGAGTTCGCCGCGGGCCATGCAGGCGCGCGCGCAGTCGATCAGAATGCGAAACTCGTCGTTGCGGTCCCCGATCTCGCGAATCATTCCCAGGGCACGCTGCAGCAGCGCGTCGGCCTCCGCGGACTGGCCCATTTCGCATCGGGCCCGGCCGAGCTGCCAGAGGCATTCCGCTTCGCAATGCAGGTCGTCGATGCGCTGCAACTGCTCGATGGCCCGCGTGAGAAAGGAGATCCCCTCGGCGTGCAGACCCTGGGCAACGCGGGCCTGCCCGATGCCCATGTTCGCTTTGGCCAC
>DATFUW010000269.1:0-2848 GCA_035260605.1 Thermoanaerobaculia bacterium
CCGTATTTCCCGACCCAGGATGGACCGAGCCACCTCTACAACGCCTTCGTCCTGGCGCACTACTTCGACGCCGGCAGCGTGACGATCCGATCGTATTTCGCGCTGAACCTGCGCCCCTTCCCGAACTGGACGCTCTACGCCGTCATGGCGCCGCTGCTCCGGATCCTGCCGCCGCTCGTGGTGCAGCAGATCGTCCTCTCACTGTGCATCGCGGCGATCCCCATCGCCGCGCTGTATCTCCAGAAATCGTTCCGCTCCACCGCCGGTCCGTCGGTGCTCATCGGCGTCCTGCTCGCATACAGCTACGTCTTCTTCATGGGCTTTCTCAATTTCGTCCTCGGCGCGGCACTGTTCGCGATCACAGTCGGATTCTGGTGGCGGCGCCGGAGCGGCCGGTATCTGGCACCGCTGTACGGGCTGCTGATCGCGGTCTACTTCACGCACGGACTGGCGTTCGCCGCGACTCTGATGGCCATCGGGGTCCTGGCGGCGACCGAGCGGCGCTGGCGCGTGCTGGTGGAGCTCGTTCCGGCCGGCATCCTGTTCCTTCTGGATGCCGCCGCGCGCGCGAACGGCGCCGCGGCTTATCAGCGATTCGGTTGGCACCTGCGCCGGCTCGGCGTGCTCGTCGTGGTCGGGCATCCGCTGTTCAGCGCAGTCGTCCTGCTGGTCCTGGCGGCCGCGGTGGGGGTGACGCTCGCCCGGCGGCGGGCGAACGCCATGGCCATCGTCTCCGCGGTGTTGCTCGCCGGTTATTTCGTCGCGCCGTGGGGCTACACCGCGGGCGGATGGATTCAGGCGGGATGGATCAGCGAGCGCTTCTTCTTCCTGTTGTTGCTCACATTGCCGGCGTGGGTCGAGATGCCGTGGCCGCCATGGTCGGCGGGATTCATGGCGGCGCTCGTCGCGGGGCAGCTCGGCGTGACCGATCTGACCATTGCCCGCCTGAATGGCGAGATCGGGAGGATCGCGCGCCACGCGGCGGTGATCGCGCCACATTCGACCGTGCGCACGCTCTTTCCGGCATCGCGCATGGCCCCGGACGTGACGCCGATGCTGCATCTCACGGGCTATCTCGCGCTCCGGCCGGACGTCGTCGATCTGGACGATTACGAAGGGCTGCTGCCCGATTTCCCGCTGCAGTACCGCGCGCATCTGCCGGTACGCCCGCCCGATTTCATCGTGGCGTGGCGCGGAGCTGGCCCCGGCGAGGCGCCTGGATACGAGATCGCCGCGGAAGACGGACCGATCCGAATCCTGCGGTACCATTCCGCCCATCGAGGAGGAGATCGATGAGATTGCGCATTGCATGGATGGTGGCCACCGCCTTTGTCCTCGGAATTGCGATCGGAGCATTCGCCCGCGGACGCGGGATCGACGCGGCGCTCTATCACGGGAAATCGAAGAAGGAAGCGGCGGAGGCGCTGCTGGACGTCTCGAAGAAGCAGGCCGGCGGAGGGAGCTGGGAGAATCTGGCCGTGGCACGCGGCTATTACCTCGGCGGGATGAAGAAAGAGGGGCAGGCGATGATCGATGCCCTCACGGCGAAGAAGGCCGAGGGGAGCGATTGGATGCGCATCGGCGAGATTTACTACGACGCTGGCGAGTGGAACCAGGCGAAGGACGCCTTCGACCGCGCCATGAAGATGGAACCGAAGAGCTCGTCGTACTTCTCCGAGGCGGGCGCGTTCTACAACATCAAGGGCGACCGCGCGAAGGCCGAAGAGCTGTTCGACCGCAGCTTCCAGCTCGACTCCGGTGAGGTGTGGCGCACCGTCGACATCGCCGGCTCGTATCTCGGAGTGCCACCGCACCGGCAGTGACGGAGCGCCTCGGTGCCGTATCATGTCTGCTGATGGCCGGCTTCCTCGAGGCGACGCTCCTCCTCTATCCCGCCGACGCGGGCGGGCGGCAGACGCCGATCGCACCCCGCGAAGGAACCTACCGCGCCTGGGCCGGGGGTGGGATGGTGCGGTTCATCGAGGGCCCTCCGGCGGTCGCGCCGGGCAGCGAGGCCCGCGTCGTGGTGGAGATCGAGCTTCCGCTCGATCCCCCCAATCTCATTCCGGGCGCCGAGATCGAACTCGTGGAAGACGAGCGGAATGTCGGACTGCTGGTCGTGACGCGGTTCTGGCGCGTGGCGGTGTAGGCGCCGCCTTCTTCGCGGCGTCGCGCCGCACTCCCGACCAGACGGGACCGAGAAAACGCATTCCGGCTACCGCGCGCCACGCGTGGCGCTGCATCTCGCCGTTGATGTAGAGGCCGTCGGGGGAGCGGTAGACGTCGCCGTGCTCGACGAGCACCCACGTCTGCCGCAACAGATCGCGCAGGTATGCGGCGGCCAGCCGCTCCTCGGCAGGATCGATCGCCACTCCCGCCAGGATCACCGTCGAGGCTCGTCCGTTCGTTTCGACGACGATCGTGCGGCTGTCGACCACGGACGCGAATCGCGACATCGGCGCCGCCAGGCCGCTTGCAGCAACAAAGAGACTGATGAAGATCAGGGATGATTTCATGAATGTTTCGTGGTGAGCGAGTACAGGAGGGGAGCGCGACGTCGATCGCGGCCGCGGGTGGGTACGCGCAGCATAGCATCTTTGTGCGAAAATCGTTTCGCGCATGGCCGGATGGGAGGGGAGACGGAGACTGTCGCCGCGACAGAGCTCGTTTCGCACAATCGCGCTTCTGACGCTGATCCCGGTCGCCGCGCTCCTCGGACTGTTGCTCTGGAGTTTCATCGCCCTGACGGTGCGGCTGCCGCCGCCCGCGGCGAAGCCGAAGAAGCTGGTCATCCACACCACGCCCGCCCCGCCGCCCCCGCCGCGCGGCCGCATCGTGCTGATCCTCG
>DATFUW010000270.1:0-3022 GCA_035260605.1 Thermoanaerobaculia bacterium
GACCCTGCCGGGAATCGAAGAGGAGATCCAGCGCGATTTCGGATTCCGTCCGACGTTCGACCGCGCCAAAGCGTTCCTCGAGGAGAATGATGGTGCCGGAAACACCTTCAAAGCGACGGCCAAGCCGGTGCTCATCGGGACCGCGGTCGTCGGCGCCACCACCATGATCTTCTCCATCATCGTCATGCTGACGCACGGGCTGACGGTCGACATCGACAAGCTCTCGCTGCTCCACGCGCCCTTCCTGCTCGGACTGATCAGCGGCGGCGCGGTGATCTACTGGTTCACCGGCGCGGCGACGCAGGCTGTCTCCACCGGCGCCTACCGCGCCGTGGAGTTCATCAAGCGCAACATCCACCTCGATGCGGGCGCGGAAAGGGCGTCCGTCGAAGATTCCAAGAAAGTGGTCGCCATCTGCACGCAATACGCGCAGAAGGGCATGTTGAACATCTTCCTGGTGATCTTCTTCACCACCCTCGCGTTTGCATGCGCCGAACCGTTCTTCTTCATCGGCTATCTGATCTCCATCGCCCTCTTCGGGCTGTATCAGGCCATCTTCATGGCCAACGCCGGCGGCGCATGGGACAACGCGAAGAAGATCGTCGAGGTCGAGCTGAAGGAGAAAGGAACGCCGCTGCACGCCGCGTGCGTCGTCGGCGATACCGTCGGCGATCCGTTCAAGGACACCTCCTCCGTGGCCATGAACCCGGTGATCAAGTTCACCACGCTGTTCGGATTGCTCGCCGTCGAGCTGGCGGTGGAGATGACCGCCAACGGACAGCGCGGCGTGACTCTGGTACTCGCCGCAATCTTTCTGCTGATCGCCATGGTCTTCGTCTACCGCTCGTTCTACGGCATGCGAATTCAGGTGGAAGCGCCCGAGGGAGAGCGGGTGAACGCGGCGGCGTGAGCCGCGGCATGTCGAGATGACGCCGTGCGGGAGAAAACGTTCACCCTCCGCACCACGTCACGGGAACAGATCCTCATCGTCACCGGCGAATTGCAGCGCGCGCTCGGCGAGCTGACTTCCGGCGACGGCCTCTGCACGATCGTCACGCCGCACACCACCTGCGCCATCTCGGTCAACGAGAACGCCGATCCCGACGTCCCCGCCGATCTCACGCGCGCGCTGCGCGCGCTCGTGCCGGCCGTGAACTTCCGGCACGGCGAAGGGAACTCCGACGCCCATTTCCTCTCGATGCTCATCGGCACGTCGCTCTCCTGGCCCTATCGCGACGGACGCCTCGTCTTCGGTACCTGGCAGGGGATCTATTTCCTCGAGTTCGACGGTCCACGCACGCGGACGGTGACCGTCTACATATGAATGGCGCCGCACGGCGGCTCGGAACCATGAACGACACATTCGATGTCCTGGTGATCGGCGGCGGCACCGCGGGGCTGGTCACCGCGTCCGGCTGCGCCCGGCTCGGGCGGCGGGTGGCTCTGGTCGAGCGCGAGGCGCTCGGCGGCGACTGCCTGTGGACCGGCTGCGTGCCGACCAAGGCCCTGGTGGCCACGGCGAGGCTCGCGCAGCGGATGCGCAACGCCGCGGCGTTCGGCCTGGGGCCGGCCGCGGAGCCGGTCGATCCGAAGGCCATCATGGAATCGATGCACGCCGCGCAGCGGATCACCGCGAAGCACGACGATCCGCAGCGGTTTTCCGATCTCGGAATCGAGGTCATCGAAGGAGCGGCCCGATTCGTCTCCCGCGACTCGGTAGCGGTGAACGGCCGCCTGCTCCGGGCGAAAGACGTCGTCATCGCCACCGGTTCCCGGACCGCCGTCCCGCCGGTCGCCGGACTGCAGGAGTGCGGATTTCTCGACCACGTCTCGTTTCTGCGACAGGACTCGATTCCCGACTCGGTGCTGATCCTCGGCGGCGGAGCGATCGGGATCGAGTTCGCGCAGATCTTCCGGCGCTTCGGCGCGAAGGTCACGGTGGTGGAGATGTTCGACGACATCCTGGTCCGCGAAGACGCCGCAGTGATCGCGCGCGTGCGGCAGATCCTGGAAGAAGAAGGAGTGGAGATCCACGCCGGCTGGACGGCGAAATCGGCACGGGCGGAAGGCGGCGGGAAGGTGCTGCGCATCGAAGCGAAGAATGGCGAGACGCGCACGCTGCGGGCTGCCGAGATTTTCGTCGCCGCCGGCCGCCGCGGAAACATCGAGGAGCTCGGGCTCGATGCGGCCGCGGTCCGGACAGAGCGCTCGTACGTCGCCGTCAACAAGTATCTCCAGACTTCCTCGCCGCGCATCTGGGCCTGCGGCGATGTGCACGGCGGGCTGCAGTTCACGCACGTCGCCGCGTATGAGGCGCTGAAGCTCGTGCGCAACCTCCTTTTTCCCGGCCGCTCGGCCGTCGACTACGAGCATGTCCCATGGGCGATCTACGTCGACCCCGAGGTCGCGCACATCGGCATGACCGAAGCGGAGGCACACGCCGCCGGGAACGACGTGCGCGTGTACCAGACGGAGATGCTCGACGTCGACCGGGCGGTCGTGGAGCGAGCCACTGGGGGACTGGTGAAGTTCGTCTGCGATGCGAAGGGACGGATCCTCGGCGCACACGCCGTCTGTCCCGATGCCTCCTCCCTGATCGAGACGATCGTGCTGGCGCGCAAGCAGGGAGTGCGGATCGGCGAGATCGCGCGGCTCGTCTGGCCCTATCCCTCGTTCGGGGACGCGCTCTCCACGGCGGCCTCCGGCTACTACCGCGATCTCGGAACGGGCCGCCTCGGCGCACTCGCTCGCCGGGTCGCGGCGTGGTCACAGTGACGTGATATCGTCTCGCGCGGAGGGACCATGAAGAAGCTGCCGTACCTGTTTTTCGCGACCCTTCTCGCCGCCGCCTGCGCACATACGCGCGCGCCGATGGCCATGGCCACACTGCAGCCGACCGAAGGCAACACCGCCAAAGGGACGGTCACCTTCACCGATGCCGGACAAGGCAACGTCGACGTGCAGATCGATCTGACCGGCGTCCCTCCGGGCGCGCACGGATTTCACGTTCACGAGAAGGGCG
>DATFUW010000271.1:0-5247 GCA_035260605.1 Thermoanaerobaculia bacterium
GGGGGCGCAGTTTCGGCTTCTACTATCTGACGACCGGGCTGTTCGTGCTCGCCGGCACGGTGCTCTTCGGCGAGCTGTACCAGAGCATCTCACCGATGGCCGCGTTTTTCACCGGCGGCGGGATTGCGGTGGCCGCGAGCGTGGCGGTCCGGTTCACGCCGGCGCGCCGCGTGCCTGCAGAATCAGTCGCGTCTTGAGGTCGAAGAGCCGCCGTTCGAGTCCCACGGGATAGCTGTGCGGATTCAGCAGACGCTTCACCCCGGCGTGGAACCGCTCGAGCTGCGTCGAGCGCCGCTCGCGGATGTCCTCCATCGACGGCAGCTCGTAGACCCGTTTTCCGCCGCGGAATATTGGAACCAGCAGGTCGTCGTGTCTTCCTTCGGGAGCAACGGAACGGCGGCGCGTGGGGTCGAGCGGATCGACGATCACGCGCGATGGCTCTCCTCCGAGCTCGTCGAAGATCATGTCGGCATCGTCGAAACGGCGCACTTGCAGTTTCCCCGGATTGGAGGTCTTCGCCGCCTGCTCGGAAATCTTGATGCGATACTCCCAATCGCCCCCCGCGGGCCGCAGCGCGGAGAGTTTGTACACGCCGCCGAGGGCCGGCTGATCGAACGCCGTGATGAGCTTCGTGCCGACGCCCCAGACATCGACGCGCGCCCCCTGTTCCTTGAGGCTGGCGATCAGATGCTCGTCGAGCTCGTTGCTCGCGGCGATGGCCGCCTTCGGAAACCCGCCGGCGTCCAGCATCTTTCGCGCTTCGATCGACAGATAGGCCAGGTCGCCGGAGTCGAGGCGGATTCCCATCATCTCGTGGCCGCGTTCGCGCAGCGTCCTGCCGACTTCGATGGCGTGCGCCACCCCCTCGAGGGTGTTGTACGTGTCGACCAGCAGCATGCAATTGTTCGGCATCACATCGGCGTATTTTTCGAACGCCTCGATCTCGCTGTTGAAGGCCATCACCCAACTGTGCGCGTGCGTGCCGGTCACCGGGATTCCGAACCGCGCGCCGGCGAGAACGTTCGAGGTGGCCGTGCAGCCGCCGATGTACGCCGCGCGGCTCGCGGCCAGTCCCCCGTCGACGCCCTGCGCGCGTCGCAGGCCGAAGTCGATGACCTTGTCCCCCTTCGCCGCGAACACGATCCGCGCCGCCTTGGTGGCGATCAGGCTCTGGAAGTTGATCATGTTCAGCAGCGCGGTCTCGATGATCTGCGCCTGCAGGATGGGCCCCGTCGCGCGGAGCATCGGCTCCTGCGGAAAGACCACCGTCCCTTCCGGCACCGCGTCGATGTCGCACGTCAGGCGGAACTCCGAAAGATAGCGGAGAAACTCGTCGGGAAAGAGGCGATTGCGGTCGTTGCCGCGCACCGTGGTCAGAAACCGCAGGTCGTCTTCGGTGAAGTGGAGCGATTCCAGATACTCGATCGCCTGCTCCAGCCCTGCGACGATGGTGTATCCGCCCTCGAATGGGTTCTCGCGGAAGTAGAGATGAAAGATCGCCTCGTCGCCGGCCTTGCCGCTCATCCAGTAGGCATAAGCCATGGTGAGCTGGTAGAGGTCGGTCAGCAACGCAACGGACATCGGCATCGCACTATGGAGCGCCGGGTTCGGCCGGCGGAGAGACCGGCTGAAGCCGGTGCTCCATTACGCGGATTCCATCATCTCGGCGGGGATGTCGAAGTTGGACCAGACGTTCTGCACGTCGTCGTGGTCGTCGAGCATCTCGAGCAGCCGGACGGCCTGCTTGGCCTTGGTTTCGTCCAGCGTGACGTAGACCGAGGGGATCTGTCCGAGCTTCGCCTCCAGGGTAGGAATCTCGTTCTTCTCGAGCGCCTGCCGGACCGGCTCGAAGTGATCGGGCGAGGCGTAGATCTCGTAAGCGTCAGGGCTCCCGCTCTGCAGATCGTCCGCTCCGGCCTCGATGGCGATCTCCATCAGCTTGTCTTCGTCGACGGCGCTCTTCTCGACGGCGAAGAATCCCTTGCGCTCGAACTGGAAACGGACCGAACCCGGAGTGCCGAGATTTCCACCGTTCTTCTCGAAGATGTGGCGGATCTCCGGAGTGGTGCGGTTGGTGTTGTCGGTGACCGCCTCCACGATGAGCGCCACGCCGCCCGGACCGTAGCCCTCGTAGGTCACTTCTTCGTACGTCACACCCTCGATCTCGCCGGTGCCGCGCTTGATGGCCCGCTCGATTGTGTCCTTGGGCATGTTGTTGCCCTTGGCCTCGGCCACGGCGGCGCGCAGCCGTGGATTTCCGATTGGGTCACCCCCGCCGAGCCTCGCGGCGACGCTCATTTCCTTGATCAGGCGGGTGAAGAGCTTGCCGCGCTTGGCGTCCGCGGCTCCCTTTTTGTGTTTGATCGTGCTCCATCGGCTGTGGCCAGACATGCGAAGCTCCTTCGGTCTGCTGGAGGGGCGTTGATTATAGTGAAAAGTCGGCGTCGGTATCCAGATCGAACCGGGCCGCATCGAACGGGATCACCGCGGTACGCGAGCGATGCGCCTCGACGACCGACCGCGCCCCCGACTCGCCGCGCAACGCGAGGAGCTCGTTTCGAAATTCCGCGGCGAAGAAGACCGGCACTCCGGCGATGCCGCTGTATCCCGTGGCGGCGATCGGCGAACCAGCCGCAACGAGGGCCCGCAGATGCGCCGGGGTGATCCGCGGCTGATCGCACAGGGTGATCACGACGTCCCCCTCGGCCGCGGCCACGCCGGCACGGATCGAGGAGGCCATGCCCTCGCTCCAATCGGGGTTCTCGACGATCCGCAGTGGGAGCGACGGCTGCAGCCGATCGAGGATCTCGCGGATCGCCCTCGCGGCCGGGAGGCCATCGGGAGGGACGACCACGATCGTCGGGGCGACGGCCGCCGCGACGCGCACGGCGCGTGCGATCAGCGGCTGCCCATCCACCTCGGCGAGCTGCTTCGGCCTGCGGAGCCGCTTCGAGGCGCCGGCGGCCAGGACGATGCACGTCACCGGCACGGGACCGAAGGACGGACGTGGAGCGGAACGTCGAGCTCGCGCAGCGGCTGCGCGGAGCGGCGGTTGAGGAAGGCCTCGATCTCTGCGACGATCGACAGCGCGATCTGCTGCGGCGTCTCGGCCCCGAGGTCGAGGCCGATGGGACTGTGGACGCGGTCATCGCCCTGCTCGCGGATCAACTCCGCGCCGCGCGATTTCGGTCCGAGCAGCCCGATGTAGGCGATCGGCGACGGCAGCAGTGTGGCGAGCAGCACTTCGTCGTAAAGGTAGTTGTGCGTCATCACCACGGCGGCATCGAAGCGCGTGAGGTCGACCGACTCGCGGACCCGCTCCGGATGGACGTCGCGCGGTGAGAACGCGGCCACCTCGTAGCCGGTCTGCTCGGCGACACGCACCAGCGGCGCGACGTCGGGACCGCCGCCGAAGATTGCCAGCGCGCGCGGCGGGCGGATCGACTCGACGAGGAGCACGCGCCCTTCGAACGTCGTCGTCCAATGCACCGCCTCCCGACCGACCCAGCGGAACTCGGCGACGAGGCGCGGCGGATGCGCGGAGTCGAACGGTTCGACCAGCACGTCGATCACTCCGCGGCAGCCCAGCCCGAGACCGAAGACGATGTCGTCCTCGCGGCTGCTGTCGTACGTCACCACGCGCGGCCGCATGTCCGCCAGCCACGGCGCGCACCGCGCGGCGAGATCACGCTCCAGGCAGCCGCCGCTGATCGCGCCGGTGAACTCGCCGCTCTCGGCGATCACGGCTCGGGCCCCCGGGCGGCGATACGTCGAGCCGGCGGTCGAGACCACGGTCGCCAGGATGCCTCGCGGCATCTGCTTCGCGGCTTCGAGGATGCGGTCGATCTCGTGCATCGGCTTCTATGCTAACAGGACGGTGCCAATCGGCAGGTTTCGCAGTCGCTTGCCGGTCAATGCAAAGATCGCGTTCGCCACGGCGGGGGCGATGGGCGGCGTGCCCGGCTCGCCGATGCCGAGCGGCAATGCCCTGCTCGGTACGATGTGCACGTCGATGGCCGGCATGCGATCGATCGACAGCAGCGGATAGTCATTGAAGTTCGATTGTTCCACCGCGCCGCCCTTGATCGTGATGGCACCCTGCAGCGCGGCAGTCAGCCCGTAGACGATCGCCCCCTCGACCTGCGCGGCGACGCCGTCGGGATTGACCGGCAGCCCACAGTCCACCGCCGCGACCACCCGGTGCACGCGCGGCGTGCCGTCCTTGTCGATGGAGACCTCGGCCACTTCGGCGACGTAGGAGCGGAACGAATGCCACGCGGCGAAACCGCGCGCCCGGCCCGCCGGCGCCGCCGAGCCCCAGTTCGACGTCTCTCGCACCAGCTCGATCACCTGCCGCAGCCGGTCGGATTCGTACGGATACGGCGCGCTCGCCCCTTTGAGCGGAATCTTCAGCCCCGCCGGAATCATCGAGAGTTGAAAGGCGATCGGGTCCTTCCCCGCCGCGTGAGCCAGCTCATCCATCATCGACTGCACGGCGAAGGCGTTGAACGTGTTTTCCACCGAGCGCCACCAGCCGCGCGGGACTGCCGACTTCCCCTCGGCGAACTCGAGCCGGAAGTTGGCGATCGGCGGAATCTGCTCGTACGCGAAACTCTCGTCTTCCGCCGCCCCCTTGTGCCCGAGGTACGTGTTGATGGCGGCATTGGCCATCCGATGGTGCCACGCGCCGATCTTGCCGGCCGCATCGACCGCTGCAACGACGTGATGGACGCTCGCCGGACGGTAGAAGTCGTGCTGCATGTCGTCCTCGCGCGTCCAGAACACCTTCACCGGCGCGCCGGCCGCCTTCGAGAGCTGCGCCGCTTCTACCGCCACGTCGGGGAAGGCGCGGCGTCCGAACCCGCCGCCCAGCAGGGTCACGTGGACCTTGACCTGATCGGGGTTGGTGAAGCCCACGGCGCGGCCCGCCTCCGATCCCCACCAGTCGGCGAACTGCGTCGGACCCCACAGCTCGAGCCCGTCGGCAGTGACCTTCGCGGTGGCATTCATCGGCTCCATCGTGGCGTGCGCGAGGTAGGGCATTTCGTAAACGGCTTCGATCTTGGTCGATGCCGCGGCGAGCGCCGCGTCGACGTCGCCCTGGCTCCGCACGGTCTGGCCCGGTTTCGAAGCGAGATCGCGCAACTGCTGCATCAGCGACTCCGTCGATTCGTCTTTTGCGGCCCCCGCGTCCCACGTTACCTTCAGCGCGTCGCGGCCCTGCATCGCCGCCCAGGTCGAGTCGGC
>DATFUW010000272.1:0-2850 GCA_035260605.1 Thermoanaerobaculia bacterium
CGCGGAAAACAGGATGGAGGAAGCGTTCCGACTCCAGATAGGCCCACAATTCGACGCGGTTCGAGGGGAAGGAGTAGAAGAACACCGTGTCGTCGGACTGCGTGAAGGCGTTGACGCCCACCGCCCCTTCGCGGTCGAGGATCTTCGAGAACTCGTTCGGCACGACGTACTTGTCCGCGGCGTCCATCGCCGCGTGCCACTGCTTCTCCAGTTGGGCGACCTTCGCCTCGTCGCGTCCCACGCGCTTGCGTCGCTCATGGTCGTACGCCGCGTAGGCTTTTTCCACGTTCGACAGAGCGATCTTCTCTTTCGCGTAGTCGGTGGTCCCGATTTTCGTCGTCCCCTTGAACGCCATGTGTTCGAACATGTGCGCCAGGCCGGTGATCCCCGGCACTTCCTGCGCCGAGCCGACGTTGGCCACGGTGGCGAAGGAAAAGACGGGGGCCTCCGGCCGCTCCATGACCACCAGCGTCAGCCCATTGGCCAGCTTGTGGACGGTGACGCGCTTCTCGATCGAGGCCAGGTCCTGGGCATGGAGCGGGGCGGCGAGAACGAGGAGCAGAATGAATGACGCCGCTGCTCGGGCTCTTCTCATTGGATCCTCCAGAGTGAATTTGTCTCCCGGGTAGGACAGGGTGGCTATTCTCTGGCGCGGAGAGGCAGGCTGTCCAGTGTACGATTCGCCGCCGCGGGAGGTGTCATGGGACTGTCACAGGGATTGATCGCCGAAATCGAGCGCGAGGGAGCATCGACCGAACGGATTCTGCAGCGCGTGCCGAGCGGGCAGTTCGACTGGCGGCCGCACCCGAAGTCGATGAGCCTGGGAGAGCTGGCGTGGCACATCGCCCGGCTGCCGGCGCTGGGCGTCATCGGCCTGCGCGACGGTAAACGCGACATCGGCGGCGCGCGCCCCGGCCCGCCGAAGGAGGGCGACGTCGTCGCCGAGTTCCGGCGCCATCTCGCCGATCTGACCTCGCTCCTGGCATCGATGCCGGACGAGACGCTGCTGCATGAGAAATTTTCGTTCGTCCGCGGCGATGAGCTGGTCGCGTCGATGCCCAAGCTCGGCTTCCTCCGCACGGTGTTCATGAACCATTCGATTCACCATCGCGGACAACTGATCGTCTACCTCCGCTTGATCGACGTGCCGGTTCCAGCAATGTACGGGCGCAGCGCGGACGAAGACGGATTCGGAAGACTGTGATGCGCACCATCGCCGGCGATATCGGCGGGACGAAGACGCTGCTGCGCTGCATCGAGGACGGAGCGGTCGTCGTGGAGCGGCGCTTCGAGAGCGTCTCGTTCGTCACATTCGATGCGCTGCTGGGGGAGTTTTTCAGGGAATGCGGCCCTGGCGCGGATGCCGCCTGCCTGGCCGTCGCCGGGCCGGTGTTCGAAAACCGCGCCGAGGTGACGAACCTGAAGTGGGACATCGATGCGGCGGCGCTGGCGAAGGCCTTCGCAATCGGCCGCGTGGCGCTCATCAACGACTTCTACGCCATCGCCCTCGGCGTTCCGCTGCTCGGTCCGGACGACCGGCTGCCGCTGCACGAGGGCACGCGCCGGCCGCGCGAACCGATCGCCATCCTCGGCGCCGGCACGGGACTGGGCGAGGCAGCGGTGATCTGGAGCGGCGATCAGTGGAACGTCGTTCCCTCCGAGGGGGGACATGCCGACTACGCGCCGCAGGACGAGGAGCAGACAGAGCTCTTCCTGTTCCTGCGAAAGCAGTACGGCCACGTGAGCTGGGAGCGGCTCCTCTCGGGCATGGGTCTGGTCAACATCTTTACCTTCCTCGGCGGGGCCTCCGGCGACCCGGCGCACGTGGCCGCGCTGGCCGAATCGGGCGACCCGCTCGGCATGAAGACCTTCCACATCTTCGTCGACATCTACGGCGCCGAGGCCGGCAACATGGCCCTGCGCGTGCTGGCGCGCGGCGGCGTCTACCTGGCCGGTGGCGTGGCGGCGAAGAACACGAAGTTCTTCACCGACGGCCGTTTCGTGACGGCGTTCCTGCGCAAGGGACGGTTCACCGAGGTGCTCGAAGAGATGCCGATCGACCTGATCACCGACGAGAAGGTCGGCCTGCGCGGCGCCGCGGAGATGGCCCGGCGGGTCGCGGCGGGCCAGGGCCCTGGGAAGACGCCGCCCGCGCCATCGTGAGCTGATGAACCTCGCGGTTCGTGCGCGAGCTGCCGCAGGAACCCGCGGCAGCAGTGGGTGACCGATGCGAATCTCGGAGCAAATTGAAGCGGAGTCCGAGCGCACGACGTCACGAACTTGTCAAGACTTGTGCACCGAGGGTAGCGAAAAGCCCATGCCGGTCACTCATTGTCGGGCCGCATGCGTTCGCCTTCTAAATTCGGACAGCAACGACCGGTCGCTCGCCGAGATTTGCTTCGAGCCGGGAAG
Organism: Thermoanaerobaculia bacterium; assembly: GCA_035260605.1. GTDB lineage: Bacteria > Acidobacteriota > Thermoanaerobaculia > Gp7-AA8 > Gp7-AA8 > Gp7-AA10. The sequence continues at coordinate 2,413 of DATFUW010000272.1, forward strand.
GAATACGTCGAGGAATGTCTGGAAAATGAAACACCGCCGCACGTGAACGAACTGGCGCGGCGGTTGGACTTGCAAGCCGATCAACTGAGTAAGCGTTTCCTGCGTGAGGTGGGAATGCACGCGGGCGACTACCTAAAGCGACGGCAGATCGCACACGCGCGGCGCCTGCTTCGGACGACGACTCTATCCACCACTCAAATCGCTTACGCATCCGGCTTCCGCACTCGTTCCGCTTTCTTCAAGGCCTATCGGCGCCTAACCAGCGAGACGCCCGCGACGTTCCGGCGGAGGAAGCGAGCACGACGGTAGCGGATAAGCCGTCAAAAAACGGACGCTCCTAATAGGTGTGTAACCGAGGGTGTTGGTGAAACCCGCATGGGAGGCTGGCGGAGCGCAGTTTGGAGCGTTCGAAAAGGGGACCTGGGAACGAGAAGCGAG
>DATFUW010000273.1:0-2051 GCA_035260605.1 Thermoanaerobaculia bacterium
CCTCGATCTGCGCGCGGATGCCGAGCGACGCCGCGTACCGCCCGCTCGTCTTGCCGGCCGCACCGAGGGCCGGATCGAAGTTGTTCCGGAATAGCTGCAGGAGGAGCCGCGTGATGCCCGGGTTGTTGACCAGGGTCTGCTGGATGTAGACCTCGCCGAGCGGCAGGCCGATCTGCCGGATGTAACGGAAGTAGGCCCGCATCACCACCACTTCGTGCCACTCGAGTCCCGAAACGATCACCAGGCGGTTGAAGCCGTCGTTGGCTGCATCATCGTTCCAGACGCGGATGAACGTCTCCTGGAACTTCTGCTTGACCGGCTGCAAATCGTCCTGCATGCCGATGGCCGAGAGGCTGAAATCGCGGATGCGCACCGGTCCTGCCGCTCCGAGCGGCTGCACCTCGTACGGCACCTCGAATTGCACCTTCAGCCCCATGTTCTCCAGCCGCGGCATGACGTCCGAGAGCGGCACCGGCGGTCCGGAATGGACGATCTTGAAATGGAACTGCCGCTGCTCCTGCCCGCGGTGGCGATAGAGATCGGCCACCAGACTGCCGGTGTTGAGCACAACCTCGACGTGTTCAATGTCGTAGAGCGCCGCCTCGGCCGAGAATCGCTCCGAATACGCCAACGGGAACGCCTTGGCGTAGCGGTGATGCAGTTCGATTCCGGCCTCCTCGCCGCGCTGCCGCACGAGGGCCTCGAGCAGCCGGTCGCTCCAGGTACGCGCCGCCTCGGCGAGATACGCCTCCACGCGCTTGACGTCAACATCGGGAATCCTTCCGGACGTGGTGCGGATGATGAAGATCCCGCGCGAGAGCGGCGCGTCGCTGACGTGGTCGTACACCGCCGTCTCATGTCCATCGAAAGCCTGCTCGAGGATCTGCTTCGCCCGCTCCTTGAAGTCCGGCGTGTAGCGGTCCCGGGGAACGAAGACGTAGCAGGAGACGAAGCGCTCGAACACGTCCCTGCGTGTGAAGAGCGCGACGCGATGGCGTTCCTGCAGCAGCAGGATCCCGCGCGCGATGTCGAACAGATCGGCGTCGGTGATCTGGAAGAACTCGTCGCGAGGGAACGTCTCCAGGATCTCCACCAGCGCCTTGCCGTTGTGGCTGTGGGGATCGAGCCCCGCGCGGTCGAGCGTGCGCTTGAACTTCAGGCGCAGCATGGGAATCTCGCGCACGCTGCGGCTGTAGGCCGCCGAGGTGAACAAGCCGAGGAAGCGGTCTTCGCCGATCAGCTCACCCTTATCGTCGTAGCGTTTGATGCCGATGCGGTCCATCGGCACGGGGCGGTGGATCACGCTGCGGTTGTTCGCCTTGGTGATGATCAGCAGGTCCTTGTGCCGCGCGTACGCGCTGAACTCCGGCGAAAGCGGATGGTCGCTCCGTTCGATCGACTCGGGACGCATCTCCCGAAGGATGCCAAGTCCCGTGTCCGGCTGCGCGGGGAGATAGTCCTTGCCGCCGCGTGTCGCGAAGCCGTAGCGCCGGAATCCGAGGAAGATGAAGTTTCCCTCGTCGAGCCACTTCAGGAACGCATCGGCCTCGTCGACCTCCTCCTTCGGCATCGGGAGCTTTTTCCCCTCGAGCTCGCGGATGTCTTCGGCCAGGCGGTTGCGCATGGCGCGCCAGTCGGTCACGGCGAGCCGCACCTGCTCGAGGACGCGCTCCAGCGCCGCGCGCATCGACCCGAGCTCCGCCGGCTCGGTCTCCTGGTCGATCTCGATGTGCATGTACGACTCGGTTACGGAGTCGGCTGCCGTGGCCTCGGTCGATGCGATCTCGATACGCCGATGCCCCGCATCGCGCCGGACCTGCACCACCGGGTGCAGCAGCAGGTGGATGTTGCGGCCACGACCATTGATCTCCGCCGTCACGGAGTCGACCAGGAACGGCATGTCGTCGTTCACGATCTCGATGATCGTGTGCTGCAGCGTCCATCCGTTCGCCTCGATGGTCGGATTGAAGAGGCGGATGTTGGGGGTGCCCGGCTTGCGGACGTTCCCGAACTCCCAGAGCGAAAGAACCTCGCCGAGGAGGGTGACGAAC
>DATFUW010000274.1:0-3338 GCA_035260605.1 Thermoanaerobaculia bacterium
CGTTGAACTGCACGGTGCAGTACCAGAGGTTCGCCAACGCCCCGTGTGCGGCGAACCAGCCGGCCACCGCGCCGGGGACGATCGCCGTTCCAATGAGGAACGCGGTTCCGAGCGGCAGCGCACGCTTGGGCGGAACGCGCGGCGATGTGAACCACCAGGTCACCGCCGCCGACACGGCGATCGTCAGGAGCAGAAGGATGGTCTTCAGCGATGTCGCCAGCGCGCATCCGATGAAGAAGCCGGTGACGAAGAGCCGCACGACGGTGAGCGGTCCGCCGGTCAGGGCGACCAGCGCGAGCATCCAGGTGGCGCTCCAGAGATTGTCGGTGCGGTATTCGAGCGACTTCAGAAAGAACGTCGGGAAGAGGCCCAGGAGGACGGCCGACCAGATGCCGATGCGCTTGGAGTAAAGACGGCGGCCGAGAACGTACGTCGAGAGCAGAACAGCCGCCCAGAGCAGCAGCATCGGGATGCGCATGAACAGGAGGACGTCGGGGCGTTCCCCGACCCACGAGAGCACCGGCGCGGTGAGGATGTGGAACAACGGCGCGTGGTTGTCGAAAACGTCGCGATATTGCAGCAGCCCCACGGTCCATCCCCAGGCCACGTGGAGGTGCTGCGGCTCGTCGGAATCGAAGCGGTAACGGAAGAACGCGACCGCGCGAAGGGCAATCGAGAGCATGCCCAGCACGACCAACGTCAGCCGCTCGCTCGCCGAGGCGCGCATCGGGAAGGTGGCGCGCCCTGAGGGATTCGAACCCCCAACCGGCAGATCCGAAGTCTGCTGCTCTGTCCAGTTGAGCTAAGGGCGCTCGCGCGGAGTGTACTCGACACCCGACGCCGGGGTGAATAGAATCGCCGGCCGCACTGTTCCTCAGGTTCCTGCCGATCCGGCCGTTGTAGCTCAGTTGGTAGAGCAGCTGATTCGTAATCAGCAGGTCACCGGTTCAAGTCCGGTCAACGGCTCCAGCAACCCGTCATTCATCGCACTTGTCACACTTCGCCGGCGCTGCGAAAATCGCGGTTCACCCATGGATGCGACACTGACGGCAACCTGTGAGCTTTCGTTCGTGATGCCCTGTCTCAACGAGGCGGAAACGCTCGCCGTGGCCATCGAACGGGCCCGGAGCTTTCTTCAGACCCATGGCGTCGACGGCGAGATCGTCGTTGCCGACAACGGGAGCACCGACGGCTCGGCGGACATCGCGCGCGCGCACGGCGCGCGCGTCGTTCCGGTCGCGGAGCGCGGATACGGACATTCGCTCATGGGCGGCATCGCCGCGGCGCGCGGGCGCTGCGTGATCATGGGCGACCCGGACGGCAGCTACGACTTCGCCTCCGTCGGTCCGCTCCTGTCGAAACTTCGCGACGGATACGACCTGGTCGTCGGCAACCGCTTCGAGGGAGGGGTCCTGCCGGGCGCGATGCCGCCGCTCAACCGCTTCGTCGGCAACCCCTTGCTGACCGGCATCGGTCGCCTCTTTTACGGCAGCGACATCAGGGATTTTCATTGCGGGCTGCGCGGCTTCACGCGGAGCGCCATCGAGAGAATGGACCTGCAGACGACGGGGATGGAGTTCGCCAGCGAGATGATCGTGAAAGCGACGCTGCTCGGACTGCGGGTCGCGGAAGTGCCGACCGTCCTTGCGCCGGACGGGCGGAGCCGCCCTCCGCATCTGCGCCCATGGCGCGACGGATGGCGACATCTCCGCTTCCTCCTCCTCTACAGTCCGCGATGGCTGTTCTTCTATCCGGGAATCGCACTCATCGCCCTCGGTCTCGCCGCCGGCGCATGGCTCACGCCCGGCACCCGAATGGTGCACGGGGTGGGAGTGGACATTCACACCCTGCTCTACTGCGCGGTCGCAGTGGAGATTGGATTCCAGGCGGTGCTCTTCGCGCTGCTGACCAAGATCTTCGCCACGACCGCCGGTCTGCTTCCGCCCGATCGGGCATTCAAGCGCCTGCTGCGGTGGGTGCGCATGGAGACGGGGCTGGTCATCGGAGTGGCGTTCGCCGCCGGAGGGATGACCCTCTCCGTCGCGGCCGTCCTGGACTGGAGCGCGCGCCGTTTCGGCACGCTCGATCCTGTGAGCATGTTTCGCCTGATCATCCCGGCGAGCCTTCTGCTGAGCCTCGGCTTCGAGATCATCCTCTCGAGCTTCTTCATCGGGATCCTCAGCCTGCGGCGCCGCTCCTGGACCGGTGCATGACCTGGCTCGATCGGCTCCTGCGGGACTGGCGGATTCGGGCGGCGCGCGCCTGGATTCCTGCCAACGCGCGGATCCTCGATATCGGCTGCGGGGATGGGGCGTTGCTGCGCGCGTTCGCTGGCAGGTCGGCCTCGGTGACCGGAATCGATCCCGCCGCGGACGGCGCGATTTCGGGGGCCCGCCTGATCCGCGCGTCGTTTCCGAAGGATCTTCCGGCCGGCATCGGCCCCTTCGACGCGATCACACTGCTGGCTATGCTCGAGCACGTTCCTGAATCCGAGCAGCCGGAGGCGCTCGCCGCGTGTGCGGCGCTGCTCGATCCGCGCGGCGTGGTCATCGTCACGCTTCCTTCGCCGTGGGTCGATCCGATCCTCGACGCACTTCGTGCTTTGCGGCTGATCGACGGCATGGCGCTGGAAGAGCACTACGGCTTCGATCCGCGCAAGGCGCCGCGGCTGTTCGCCGCCGGGGGGTTCGAATGCGTCGCGCGGCGGAGGTTTCAGCTCGGGTTCAACAACCTGTTCGTATTTCGCCTGGCGCGCAACTCGAGGAACGCTCCGGCGACCGAAGCGTAGAGGTGATATGCGAAGAACCCCACGCGATGCGGCCAGTCATCGATGAGCCACAGCTTTTTCCAGAGCTGACCGGCGCGGCCGTAGCGCCGGGGCGACCAGGGGTCGGGCAGGACGCGGCGGTCGAGGAACGCGCGCGACTTGCGCTTCACGAGCGCCTGCAGCGCTTCCTCGACGGCGGCACCGCGGAATTCGGGGAAGTAGCGCGAGGTCTGCCGCAGCGCCCCGTAGAGCGCGCGGCGCGTCAACCACGCGTGAGCGCGCTCCACGGCTAGCGGAACCACGTCGGGAGTTTCCCGGAGCAGCAGCCACACGTCGAGATGGCGAAAGATCGGACACGAGAACTGGTCGGAACTCATGTTGATCGCGTGCGCCAGCAAGGCGTCGGCATCGTCGAACTGCAGCAGCCGCGAATCGAACCCCTTCCAGGGACGAGCACGCCGCCAGATGCCGTCGTAGTCGACCCGATTCCGTGTGCGCTGCACGATGCTGTGGTGAATCTCGACCGTCGCATTGCCGACCTCGAACACCGCCTCGTGATACGACGGAACGC
>DATFUW010000275.1:0-2181 GCA_035260605.1 Thermoanaerobaculia bacterium
TCGATTTCGCAAACCAGCGTGTGACCTGGGTCGACGACATCGCCCGGACCCTTCGCAGCCAGCCGCTGGAGGATGCCGCCTCGGAGCGGCGGAAGGCAGCAGAAGGGCCCGTGCCCGACCACGCACCGCGGGCAGAGTTCATCCGCACCGGCGTGACCAGGACCGTCGCCGGGGTTCCGACCACGCAGGTGATCGTGCGCGCCGGCGGGTATGAGCGCGAGATGTGGATCGGCCAGCCGCAAAACGTTCCCGCCGGGCTCTTCGCCGCGTTTTTCGCCACCGAACCGGCGGACGGCAAGTACGAGCCGATCATGCGCGAAGTCGACGACGCCCTACTCGACCTTCGCGGATTTCCGATGACCGACCATGCCGAGCTGCCCTACGGCGAATCGAAGCTGGTAGTCGACCGCAACGTCGTGCGCATCGAGCGGAAGAACGTGCCGCAGTCGCTGCTGCAGGTCGATTCGACGTACCGCGAGATCACAGCACCTGGCGAGAATCTCCCACCCGGCGCGTCACCCCCTCCCGGTCGAAATACTCCAGAAGGGGAATCGCAATCTTCCTCGACAACCCGAAGAAATCCTTGAACTGCGCGACGTCGATCGTCTCGCCGCGGCGCGTGGCCATCCGCTGGCGCGCGGCGTCGAGCACGGTGCGGTGCACGTAGACGCCCTCGGCCAGGCGGACCAGATTTCCCTGCCTGACCAGAAAGCCGACCACGCCCTCGATCACCTTCGGCTTCTGCGGGATGGTCTGGATCAGTTCGGAGACGGGCGGCGGCTGCAGTCCGGCGCCGGCGAAGCGCGATTCGATCATCCGCGCCAGCTCCCCCTCGGCGCCGCCGAGCTGTTTCGAGCGCCCCGGAACGGAGACCGCATCGCCTTCGATGCGGATGACCTTTTCGCGCACGAGATCCTGCAACAGGTAGTTGATCACCGCGGGGTCGGCACCGTGCGGCACGAGCTTCTGCACGAATTCGCCCTTCGGCACGTCGACCGCCATCCGCTGCTCGCGGAAGTAGCGTTCCAGAAACTCCATCGCCCGGCGGCGGAACTCGTCGAGGGCCGTGTCGTGGATCCAGCGCCGGTCGCCCGCGTCGGCGAGGTGTGGCGGATTCTTCAGCTCCCTGGCCAGCGTCTCGATCCGGATGCCGGTTCGTGCCTGGACCTCGCGGATCGTCAGCCCGCGCAGCCCCTCCAGGCGCGCCATCAGCTCGACCCGTTCCGGCAGCGTTCCCTCGAGCAGCGTCTGAAACAGCTCGGGACGCGTTCCGCGGCTCAGCTTCGGCAGGTGTGCGTCGAGGATCACTCCGCCGCCGATGGTGAATGCCGGCGAATAGCGGCGCACGACGAAGCGGTCGCCGGCCACGGCGACAACGGGCGACTCGAGCCGGACCTGCACGAACGCGCGCGCTCCGGGCTGCAGCATGGCTTCGGTCGAATCGACGAAGCGCACCGTGCCGAGGAGTTCGTCGGCGAGATGGTGGAATCGGATCCGCGTCTGCTCTTTGAGCGGCTTCGCATCGCGGAGCAGGTCGAGCCGCGCAGTGATGACCTGCGATGTGCGCAGCGTGTTCGGTGCGAGGAGCTGCTGTCCGCGGTGGAGCTGTTCGAGGCTGATGTCCGGCAGGTTGACCGAAGTCCGCTCGCCCGCCAGGGCCTCTTCACGCGGTTCTCCGTGGACCTGGATGGCGCGCGCCCGGCTGCGAAATCCGCCCGGAAGCACCTCGACTTCGCTCTCCACGCGGAGCCGGCCGGCGAAGGTGGTGCCGGTGATCACCGGACCGAATCCCTTCATGCTGAAGACGCGGTCGATCGGCAGGCGGAACACGCGTGTGGTCGAATCGCGGTCGTCGATCTCCGACACCGAGTCGACGATCGCCTTGCGGAGGTCGTCGAGCCCCGCGCCGGTGATGCTGCTGACTGGGACGATCGGCTTGCCGGCGAGGAAGCTGCCGGCGACCATCTCTTCGATCTCCAGGCGGACGAGCTCGATGATGTCGCCCTCGGCGAGGTCGCTCTTGGTGATGGCCACCACGCCCGTGCGGACGCCGAGGAGTTTGCAGATGGCGAAATGCTCGCGGGTCTGCGGCTTGATCGACTCGTCGGCAGCGACCACGAGCAGCACGCTGTCGATCCCACCCGCGCCGGCGAGCATGTTCTTGACGAACCGCTCGTGTCC
>DATFUW010000276.1:0-6734 GCA_035260605.1 Thermoanaerobaculia bacterium
TGTTGTACGCGGTCGCTGCGCTGCTGTACGGCCACGTGCTGACCCCGATCCTGCGACGGGTCGAGGAGACGGGCGATGCCTCGCTCTGTCTGGAGCGGACGCTGCGCCTTTCGGCCACCACACTCGGTGTCGGCGGCGCGGTCCTGGCGGTGACGGGCACGCTGCTGGTCCTTCCGTCGTGGCGCGGACTGGCCTATTTCGTCATCGCCGCGTTGATCGCCGCTTTCCCGGGCATCGCCTGGGCGTACGCGGCTGCCAAGGAGCAGCTCGCGGCGCGCGCCAAGGGCGGCTACCGGGGACGGGAGATCTCGATCGGCCGCAAGATCGCCATCGTCTTCATCGGCTCGTTCATCATCTCCTCGGCGGCGCTGATCGAGCTGGTGTCGACGAAGGTGACGCATACGCTCGAGCAGCTCGACATCGCGTCCGCCAGCGACCGCTTTCAGCGCATCGCCGACACGGCGAATCTGGCGGCGCGGATCGATCCGCATCTGATCGACGATCTGCGGCTGTACATCCCCGAGGGGTACGCGCTGCAGCTCGTCGATCCCAAGGGGCATCAGAGCAGCAGCGGCGAACGGCTGACGGATGAAGAGGTCGGCTGGATGCTGCGGATGCGCAGCGGCGACAGCATCGGCATCACCTCGGAACACGTGTTCCGCTTCGCGCAACTGAAGGACGGCTCGGTCCTGGCACTCACGATCCCCTGGACGCCGTATCACAACATCCCGGTGCAGATCACGATTTACACGCTGATCATCGCCCTGCTGACCACGGCGATCTTCATGATCGCGGCCTACTTCCTGGCGCGCGACATCACCGGCCCGATTCGCGAGCTGCGCGGAATGGCCGCGCAGATGGCCCAGGGAAACTTCGAGGCGGCGCCGCGGATCTTCTCCGACGACGAGATCGGCAAGCTGGCGGCCAGCTTCGGCGAGACGCGCACGAACCTCAGCCGGCTGCTCGGCCGTGTCGGCGGGAGCGGCAGCACGATCACCGATGGCGTCCGCGTGATCACCGGCGGCACGGAGTCGCTGCTGGTGCGGGCGCGCGACCAGGCGCAGTTGACCTTCAATTCCACGACCTCGCTCGACGCCGTCCGCTCCGGGATCCGCAGCGTACTGGCCGCCGCGGCGACGGTCACCGAGCTGACCGAAGACGCCTCGAGCCGCGCGCTCGAACTGCAGGCCTCCGCCGAACAGGTGGCCCGCAGCACCGATCACCTCTTCCAGTCGGTAGAAAAGACCTCGTCCTCCACCGCGGAGATGGACGCTTCGATGCGCGAGATGTCGAACCGCACGGACGTACTGGCGTCGATCGGAGACGAAGTGCTGTCGTTCGTCACGGAGATGGAGTCGACGGTGCGCGAGCTGCGCGACGTGGCGCAGTCCACGGCCGGGATCTCGCGCCAGGCGAGCGAAGACGCCACCGCGGGCGGTGAATCGGTGCGGCGCATGACCGAGGGGATCGACCTCTCGCGCGATCTGACCAACAGCACCGCCGAGACCATCGACGACCTGCAGCGGAGCGTCGGTCAGATCAGCCAGATCGTCACGGTCATCGACGAGATCACCAACCGCACGAACCTGCTGGCCCTCAATGCGGCGATCATCGCCGCCCAGGCCGGCGAGCAGGGGCTGGGCTTCGGCGTGGTGGCCGATGAGATCCGTGAGCTGGCCGAGCGGACCCGGGGATCGACGCGCGAGATCGGCTCGATCGTCCGCGCCGTGCAGAAGGGATCCCGCGACGCGGTGCAGAAGGTGCGCGAAGGGGTCGAGCGGGTCGAGGCAAACGTGGAGCTCGCCGCCGACGCCACCTCGTCGCTGAACAAGATCGTCGGCGGCGCCGCGAAATCGTACGACATGGCCAACCGGATCTCCCGGGCGCTCGACGAGCAGGCCGCAGCCAGCCGGCACCTGCACGAGGTGACCTCGCGCATGTCCGACCACATCGCCGAGATCAACCGCGCCACGCGCGAACAGGCCCGCGGCACGGAGCTGCTGGCCGGCGAGGCGGAGCGCGTGCGCGAGATCGCCGCGCAGGTGAAGAGAGCCGCCGGCGAGCAGTCGCAGGCCGGACGCGGAATCACGGCGGCGCTGGAAAAAATCGCCGAGGACGCACGCGCCATGCGCGACCGCCTCGAGGCCCAGATGCGGGAGACGGAGCGCATCGCCGATGCCGCCCGAGGCATGCTGGAGATCGCGCAGCAGAATGACGCCGTGGCCCGCGAGTTCAACACCACCGTGCAGAACCTCGTCCTCAGCGGCCGCGACTTCGAATCCGAAGTCGCTCGATTCCGGTTCTCCCGGGCAGAGGACGCAGGGCAGAAGGCTGACGGATGAATGATGAACACCCCTCCCTCCTCCGCCCTTCGCCTTCTACTCTCTGCCTTCTGATCTGCCTCGTCGCGGCGGCGGTCCTCATCGCCACGCAGCCGCGCCATGTCTTCTGGGGACCGGACAGCGGCAACCGATTCATCCAGATGCAGTCGCTGTTGCGCTCGGGATCGGTGGCCGTTTCCCATCGCTTCCCAATCGGCCCTCCGCATTTCTTCCAGGTCGGCGGGCGCACGTTCTCGGTCTGGGGCCCGGCGTTTTCCGCGGTGAGCGCACCGTTCTACGCACGGTTCGGCGGCGCCGGGCTGTTCGTCCTTCCCGTTCTGGGGACGCTTCTGCTGATCGCCCTGCTGCCGGCACTGACGCGAGCGTCGGTACCGGCGGTGGGGATCATCGTCCTGTTCGCGACGCCGCTGTTCTGGTACACGATCGTCTACTGGGAAGAGACGCTCGCCGCGGCGCTGCTCGTCGGCGCGTTCGTTCTGGCGCGCAGCCGTCCGTTCGCCGCGGGAGCGATCGCCGGTGCGGCGACGGTGCTGCGCGAGGAGGGCTACATCGCCATCGCCGCGATCGTCCTCGCGCTCCTGATCACGCGGCAACCGATGCGCAGGGCACTGGCGTTCGCCGCCGGCGCGGCCATCGTGCTGTCGCCATGGTGGATCTGGAACTGGCGCGCGTTCGGCACTCCCCTCGGCCTCCACGCCGCCGCCTACGAGGCACACGGAGGGGCGGGGCGGCTGTCGAATCTATGGCCGTTTCTCCTGGAATTCTCCAGCGTTCCGATCGCGCGCATCGCGTTCGTCGTTCCGGCAATCGCACTGATCGTCCTCTCGCCCTTCCGCCTTCCCGCGTCGCTCCGCATCGTGCTGTTCGCACTCACCGCGGCCGGTTTCGCCGGTCTCACCGTCCTGCTGCTGCGCTCCCCTTCGCCGATGCGCGAGACGCTGTACACGCAGGGCCTCTTTCCCGCCGTTCCGTTTTCCGCCGCGGCATTTCTCGCCGTCCCGCGGCTTTGGACGTCGCATCGCTTCGCGGTCGTCACCGTGGCGGCGGGGATCGCACTGACCACGCTCGCCGTGAATCAGACCGACTTCGGCGCTACCTGGGGACCGCGGTATTACCTCTGGCTGATCCCGATCGTCATCGTCCTGGCGGTCGAGGGGCTTGCGGACTTCGCGCGCTCCACGATTGCGGTCGCCGCCGCGGTTCTCCTCCTCGCGTCCTCGTTCACCATTCAGGCGAGGGGAATCGTGCTGCTGCGCGAGAAGCTCCGGTTCAGCGAGCGTGTGCTGCAGGCAGTACGCGCCGACCCCGCGCGGACGGTGCTGACCGATGTCTTCTGGATCCCGGAGGACCTGGCTGCGGCGTTCTACGAAAAGGACTTCGGGGTGGTCGGAAGCGATCGCGAGATGGCGCTCGCCGTGCGCGCGGTGGGCGACCGCCCGTTCCTCTTCATCGCCGCGCGCCAGTTCCGCATGGTGTCGAACGGCGGATTCGCATCGATCCTGCCGCGGGTCACGCGGCGCGTGCACATCGCCGGGAACGATCCGCTGCTCGACGTCATGCTGCTCGACGTCTCCACTCCTGCTTCAGCCGCCGCAGATCGGCCAGGAACATCCAGACCGCCCGCGGAAGCACCCGCTCGTGCCGCACCCGCGCCGCGCCTGCCGGTTCGGTGATCGGCACTTCGCCGACGCGCATGCCGGCGTGCAGCGCGCGGAGGGCCACTTCGGCGGAGACGGCGTGGCGGAAGAAGAGGCCGCGCGCGAGGATCTCGTCGCGCACGCGCCGGCCGTAGATCCGGAATCCGCTCGCGGCGTCGCGAAGCGGGACACCGAACCAGAGCCGCAGCCAGAGCGCCAGTGCCCGCCGGAAAACGGTCTCGCGCCGCCGGCCGATGACGACGTCCGCGCGCTCGCGCCCTTCCCACACGCGCCAGAACTCGTTCGGGTCGTATTGCAGTCCGCCGTCGCAGACGAAGGCGATCGGCCACGATGCCGCCGCGACCGCGTCCGCAAGCGTCTCCGCGTAGCCTTTCCGCTCCGCTCCGCCGACGACTCGCAGCGACAGCGCGCCACGCACCCGCTCGACCGCCGCGCGCGTGGCCTCGTCGCTCCCGTCCTCGGCGACGATCAGCTCGCTCCCGGGAAGATGCGCAATCACGACGCCGTCGATGGCGCGCAGTTCGCGCTCGATCGTTTCCACGCCGTTGCGCACCAGTAAGATGCACGAGACGCTCATGAGGGACCACATTCCCCCGGACGCATGTTGCTCCATACAGTACCTCCGCGGAAGGGCGAACGATGCGATTCCGAGTGCTGGCCCGCTGCTGCTCCGCTTGGTGTTGCCGCCGCAGACGAATGAAATCGCGATCGCGCGGTACACTCCACCGCCATGGAAAAAATGAAGGTGGGGATCCTCGGCTCGGGGGACGTCGGCAAGGCGTTCGCGCGGGCATTCTCCGATCTCGGACACCGCGTGAAGATCGGGTCGCGATCGCCGGAAAAGCTCAATGACTTCGCCGCCGAGGCCGGGCCGCTGGTCACCGGATCGACGTTCGAAGAGACGGCGCGGTTCGGAGACCTCATGGTCCTGGCCACGCTCGGGACCGCGACGCAGGAAGCCATCCAGCTCGCCGGCCCGAAGCACTTCGAAGGCAAGGTGGTCCTCGACGCCACCAATCCGCTGGAGTTCACGGTCGGCGGCCTTCCCCGGCTGGCTGTGGGGCACGACGACTCGCTCGGCGAGCGCGTTCAGCGCTGGCTACCGTCCGCTCGAGTGGTCAAAGCGTTCAACACAGTGGGCAATCCGCTGTTCTACAAGCCGCAACTTCCCGGCGGCCCTCCGACCATGTTCCTCTGTGGGAACGACCCGGACGCAAAGAAGCTCGCGTCACAAATCTGTTATGAATTCGGATGGGAGATCGTCGACATCGGCGGCATCGAAGGCGCCCGATACCTCGAGCCGATGTGCATGACGTGGGTCCTGCACGGCATTCTGTCCGGATCGTGGACGCACGCGTTCAAGATGCTGCACGGATAGTCGTCCGGCTTTCGGTTTGTGGAGGTTCTCGCGCTGTCACAATGCGGTTTCGGACAAAACGACAACCGCACAACTCCGCAATCCTCCCGCTCAACGCTCCGGCCTCGACAGGAGTAGCATTCGCGAGCGCACTGACGGCAATGAACTTGCAGCCGCCGTCGCCGCGAAGAGGTGTTCATGCGCAAGTCGATCGTCATTGTCTTCGGCCTACTGATCCTTGCCTCAACCGCGAATGCACAGTACTTCGGCCGGAACAAGGTCCAGTGGGAGCACTTCAACTTCAAGATCCTCAAAACAGAGCACTTCGACATCTACTACTACGACCGTGAGGCGGACGTGGTGGACGACGTCGGGCGGATGGCGGAACGCTGGTATGCCCGGCTGTCGCGTGTCTTCAACCACTCGTTCAACCGAAAGCCGATCGTCGTCTACGCGAACGCTGCCGATTTCGAACAGACCACGACGACGCCGGAGCTGATCGGCCAGGGGACCGGCGGCTTCACCGATCCGTTCATGAACCGCGTGGTCCTGCCGCTGACCGGCGACTACGCGGAGAACGACCACGTCCTCGGCCACGAGCTGGTGCACGTGTTCCAGTTCGACATCGCCGCCTCGATGACCAACAACCGGCGGCGTTTCAGCCTGGAAACGATGCCGCTGTGGCTCGTCGAAGGCATGGCCGAGTATTTCTCGAAGGGCCGCATCGATCCCCTGACCGCGATGTGGATCCGCGACGCGACGATCCACAACCGCATGCCGGACCTCCGCAAGCTGGAACGAGATCCATACTACTTCCCGTACCGCTACGGACAGGCCCTGCTGGCGTACATCGGCGGCCGGTTCGGCGACGACGCCGTCGTCCGCCTCTTCCTCGCCGCCGGATCGGGCGGAACACAGGCCGCATTCGAACGCGCCCTCGGCATTCCGGCGAAGCAGGTCTTCACCGACTGGACGGAGTCGGCGCGCGATCTCTACAACCCCGTGGTCGAAGACCGCCCGTTCACGCTCGGCGAGCCGCTGATCGGCAGCAAGCAGGGAGTCCGCGGCTATCTCAACGTCGGCCCGGCGTACAGCCCCGACGGCCGCTATCTCGCGTTCCTATCGACGCGCTCGATTTTCGACATCGACCTGTTCCTCGCCGACGGGCACACGGGAAAGATCATCCGGCGAATCGCGTCCGCATCGCGGAACGCGCACTTCGATTCATTGCGCTTCATCGACTCCGGAGGCGCGTGGTCGCCCGATTCGAAGAAGCTCGCATTCGTCGTTTTCGAGAAAGGGGATAACTACCTCGGGATCGAAGACGTCGACAGCGGACACATCGACGACATCCGCGTCCCGGGCATCGACGCCATC
>DATFUW010000277.1:0-6909 GCA_035260605.1 Thermoanaerobaculia bacterium
AGCTTGTCGATACCCTTGTCTCCCGTCCGCACGCCGACGACGCGGCCGTCCTCGACGAGCACGCGGGCGGCAGGGAACTCGGGGAAGAGGTCGACTCCCATCTCCGCGGCGATCGGCGCGAGCCAGCGGACGAACTCGCCGAGTGAGATGACGTAGTTTCCGAGGTTCTGCAGCGGCGGCGGCAGCAGCGGCGCGCCGAACCGGTGCTTCTCGGTCATGAACCAGAAGCCGTCTTCGTTCACCGGCGCTTCGACCGGACAGCCGCGCTGCAGCCAGTCGGGGATCAGCTCCGCGATGCCGCGCGGGTCCATCACCGCTCCGGAGATCCCGTGCGAACCGATCTCCTTTCCTTTTTCCAGCACGGCGATGGAGATCGGTTCCAGTTTCTGCTCCGCCGCCGATTCGTTGTGCGCCTTGATCAGACGGGCCAGCTCGTATGCGGCGGCCAGTCCGGCAGGTCCGGCGCCGACGATCACCACGTCCACTTCGAGGGTCTCGCGTTGTACTCCGGGCAGTTCAGCCATGCGGTGGATTGTATCGTTTGCGCGATTCGCGCACAGCCGCGCGACGACTCAGTAGTTCACCGTCACCAGCACCGTGTCGCTGTAGCCGCCGATCCTCACGTCCTGTCCGGCGAAGATCCGGCCGTACGCCATGAACCCGCCGTTGATCGGCGTGGTCTTCGAGGCCGACGTCCCGCTGTCGGTATTGACCGCGTTCCAGACCACCGTACGCGCGGCATCGCGATAGAGCTCGTACTGGAGCAGGTCGCCGGTGCCCCCGAGCATCTTTCGGGTCGACCCGGCGGCGTGCGAGCCGAGATCGAGCGCCACGGTGGCCAGCGTTCCCGCGGTGCAGTAGACGTTCACTGTGCCGGTGGCATCCTTCGGCGCCGCCGCGTTGGCCGAAACCGGATCGTAGAGCCCGAAGCTCACGGCGCTGGTGGAGACCGTGCACTCCGCGGAGACCGTCGCGGTCACGGTGAAGAACTGCTGGCTCGAGCCGGTGCCCCAGTCGAGCGTCGCCTGGATCGTATCGGTGTACGTCCCGGGGGCCACGTCGAGGTTGCCGGGGATCGTGCCGTAGATCGTGCCGCCGATGATCTTGTTACCGGGGCTCGCGGTGAACGTGAGGTACTGCGTTCCCGATGTCCCGTCCCCCCAGATGATGGCGTTCGCCGCATCCATGAATAGGTTGTAGTTCATGGTGTACGCGGGAGCGACGGTGCGCGTCATCGTCCGCGGGTTGTAGGTTGGCGAGACGCCGCGCGACAGGATCAGTGTGGCCGTCGCCGGTGGCGTGCAGGTAAACTGGAACGCCGCCGTCGCGGTGACCGGCGCGGAGCTGAACGGCGTGTACGTGCCGAAGTTCATGTTCGTCGGAACGATGTCCCACGAACAGTTGATGGCGTACGCGCTGCCGGGAATCAGTGCCGCGAGGGCCAGAAGGATCGGTCCGAGTCGTCTCATTGCTCGATTGCCTCATTGGTGCAGGTCATGTGGCCCAGCTTCACGACGGGGTCGGTCCCCGCGGGGACCTTCAGCCGGAACCGGCACGATCCCTCATGCGTCTCGATGAGCGCATCCCACGTGCCGGCGGCGATGTTTTCGAAGTAGAACTCCCCTCCCCGGCCGAGCGGCGACTGCACGCTGGTTCCGCGGGCCGTCAGTGTCAGTTCGCCGAAGGCGGGAACGAACTCACGCTTCGCCCCGCGGACGGAAAGAGTGCCGGTGACGGTGCGGATCTGGTGGACGGGGAAGACGACCAGCGCGCCTCCGCGGTGCGGGGGAGCAATCGTCTTCTCGACGTCCTGCACCTCGTAGTTGAGCGGGACGTCGCTGTCCTGGATGCTCAGACGGTTGCCGTAGTACGGGAGCAGGTTCGGAACGAGAAGATCTCCGTTGGCATCCGTCTTTCCCACCTCGTTGTTGCTGGCGTAGACGCGCACGTTCTTCACGCCCGGGACCTGCACGAGCGCGAAGCTGTCCTGAACGGGGCGGGTCGCGAGCAGGGCGCCCCCCTGGTAGACCAATCCGCCGGCGGCAGTCACGGTCGGCCGCACGTTCGCCTGGAACGGATCGAACTGCATCTCGTAGCGGCCGAAGTCGGTCTGGTACTGCAGCAGTCCGCTTCCGACATGCGACCCGCCGTCGGCCGCGGCGCCGGTCAGCCGGTATCCGAACCCGGTGCCGACCGGAAGCGTCTTGTCGATTTCCGTGACGGTCTGCGTCTGACCGTCGCGGTGGTCGACCGTGATGCTCGCGGCAGTCGATCCGCCGAGGAAGATGCTCAAGCCGGCGAAGAACTCGGCCCGACGCCCGCTTCCGTCGTTGGCGCTGCCAACCGAAACGAAGACGCTCGAGCGCCGCGTGATCGGGACGTTGCTCAGGAGCGTGACGCGGCTGATGTCGGGCGAGTCCCGCAGATGACTCTCGCTCCACATGAGGCTCAGGTTCGCGTGTGCCAGGAGAAGAGTGGCGAAGACGTTCGAGTCGAGCAGCGGGCGGTCGGCCTCGCGGCGCAGCGAGAGGTTCGCGTAGTCGCGGCTCATCAAGCGCGCCAGTCCGCCGATGCTGAAGTACCGCGCCAAGTATGAATAGCCGAGACTCTCGGCCGTGCCCGAACTTCCGTGGTCGCGGCTCACGGCGACGCCGGCGTCGAACTCGCCGGCCCGCGTGCGCCAGTTCGCGCTCGGGCCGCCGGAGATCAGATCGCGCGTCGCTTCGAGGCGCCCGCCGGCGGTCAGCGTGTCGGAAAAGCCGTATCGGTGCACGGCCAGCAGCGCCGGCGACGTGTAGTCGAAGCTCTTCGTTCCGAAGTTCTGCCGCACGGCTCCGACCGAATACGTGAATTCGCTGAGGCCCGGCTCGAGCACGCCGGTCGAGTAGTAGAACGGCTGGCTGAGGACCTGCTCGCGGCCGAAGGCATCGCGCACCACGATGCGCGCGTTGCCGGCACCGGAGGCCACCGGGATGTTGTTCAACTCGAACGGGCCGGGCGGGACCTCCTGCTGGGAGACGAGCGCCCCGTTGACATAGACCTCGACGCGTGACGGAGTCAGCGCCGTCCCACGGAGATCGAGCGGCGGATAGCGGACGAAGTAGGGATCGAGATTGAAGTTGCGCGCCAGGGTGACGCCGCCGACCAGCGCCGAGCCGCCGAGGACGTCGGTGGTCACGCTGGCATCGCCGAACGTCCAGCGCTGCAGCCGCGCGCGCTGGTCGATCTCATAGCTGCTCAGAAGGCGGACGAAGTCCCGATCGGCGGTGCGGGAGAAACTGTTGAGCAGGAGATTCCCGCCGATGCTCGTCCCCGTCTCGCCGAAGAACGTCGGATGATGCGCCGACGTGTCGGTGACCGAGTAGTTCAGAAACGTGCTGGTGTCGTGCGAGTAGACGATGTCGGAGGGCGGCGTGAGCTGCACGTTCACCTGTGTGCTCGGGAGCAGGCGCGGCTCGGCGGTGACGGAGAGAGAAAGGTTCGCCTCGTCGAACTTGAAGGTCAGAAACGGCGCCATGGCC
This sequence comes from Thermoanaerobaculia bacterium, assembly GCA_035260605.1. GTDB lineage: Bacteria > Acidobacteriota > Thermoanaerobaculia > Gp7-AA8 > Gp7-AA8 > Gp7-AA10. The sequence continues at coordinate 3,522 of DATFUW010000277.1, forward strand.
TTCAGCGAAATGAATTCTTTGCCGGCGGCGCTCTTCCGCGCGCCGCTCACCAGACTGGCGAAGGCCAGCAGGCGGTGCCACATCGGCCCGGTGACGCCGGCACGCTGCAGGTCGGCGACCGACAGAAAGACGTCGTCGCCCTGCAGCATCACCGCGGCCTCTCCCTTCTCCACCTCGTTGAAGGTGAAAGGAAGGAGGATCTCCTTGTTCGTTTGCGCCGATGCGGAAAGGGACGCGGAAAGTAGGGCAACCGCCATGGCGAACGCCAGCAGGAACGTCACCGGGCGGCTCTTGCGCACATCGTCTCCCCTTGTCAGAAATCGACCGTCGCCGTCACCACATCAGTGTAGACGCCCGACGCGACTTCCTGTCCCGGGGGAATGCGGCCGTACAGTGTGAGTTCCTCAGGTTTGTGAATTCCCTGCGAGACGAACTGCAGGCCATCCCCCGCGCCACCCCACTGCTGCGTCCGTCCCTTGTCGTGATAGAGCTGATACGTCACGTGCTGGGTGGCGCCCGCGAGGCTGCGGCTCGCGCCGACACCGTTCCGGCCAAAGTCGATGTTGACCGACGCCCGCGAGCTTCGCGTGCAGAGCATCGTCACCTCGGCCGCCGCATCGAGCTCCGCACCGGCGTTCTGCGCCATCGGGTCGTACTTGCCGAACGCCAGATTCGAGATTGCGATCTGACAGTTCGGCGCGACCTCCGCGCTGACCTGCAGCGGAGCCGAGCTCGACGCCGCTTGCAGCGTGGCCGCGAGGACCAGGCTGAGTGCGAAGGCGAGACCTAGCGAACGTTTGCACATGCTCATACTCGCCGGACGCCTCCTCGATTACTGGCAGGCGCCTGGCGGGACCTCGAACTCCTTTGTGATCGTCCCGCTCTTGCCGACCGACGGGTCGTCGGTCCGGGCCTCGATCACCAACTTCTTCAACTTCGAACATTCGGCTGCCGGGATCTGCACGTTGTACGACCGCGGGCTTCCCGCCAGCACGTACCACCCCTCCAACTGCCGGTCGAACACTGTTTCTCCGTTCGGCCCGCTCCCGTGGAGGGTCACTCCTTCCAACCCGAAGTGGACGTTGCCCGCGTTCCGAACGTCGAACGTCAGCGTCCCCTTCGCGAACTGCACGGCCTCGACCGTTGCCTCGGTGCGCTCCCTGGGCGGCTCGACGAAGATCGGGATTCCCATCTTCGTCAGAATCCGCACCTGCGCGCCGGCCGTCTCGTTCGGTTTCTCCAGCGGAGGTAACTCTTCAAAGAAAATCCGGTACGTCTTCTCGGTGTCCGTTGCGCCGATCGTGGTGGCAACGCGCACCTTCCGCTCCTCGCCCGGATTGAGGCTCAGCAGAGCCGGGAAAAATACGATGTCGTCCGTGGGACCGAGTTGCACTTCCCCTTTGGGATCCTGCTTCCAGGAGAACGCTGTGATCTGGAACCGAAGGGCCTGATCGCTTTCGTTCTTCAGTGTCAGCAGGGTGCTCGATGGACCGGAGAAGGTGACCCGAACCGGGGTGACCTTGAAGACGCTCGCTCGAACGTTCCCGGCCTGGAGGACCAGGCCGAGAACGATCGCTGTCAGCGCTAGGAACCTTCTCATTCGGCGTTCGAGCATTCGATCGTCATGATGCGATTAATAGTTGATTGTCGCAAGCACGACGTCGGCGTACGAACCGACCGTCACGTCCTGAGCCTGCGGGACCATGCCGTAGACCGTCACCGCGGTCACGCTCTTGGACGCCGCGTTGTAGTTGGCCGTGGCGCCGCCGGCGATGCCGCTGCCCCAGACCTGCGTCAGCGCCGCATCCTGAAAGAGGCTGTAGTTGAGGAAGTCGGTGCCACTCGCCATCCGGCGCGTGCCGCCGCTGAAACTACCACCGGTGCCGAGGTCGATCGTGGCCGCCGTGCCCTTGGTGCAGGCTACGTTGACCGCGCCTTGCGCCGTGAGGTCGGTCGAGGCGTTGGCCGAGACCGGGTCGTACGCGCCAAAGGCAACCGGCGAGGTGGTGATGGTGCAGACCGCGCTCACTGACGCGGAAACGTTCAGATTGGCCGTGGCCGAAGCCGCGAACACCGGGACCGAGAAAACCAGAACCGCAAGAACGATGAGAGAGAGAACCGTGCGCTTCATTTTTGACTCCAATGTTATTTGTATTGACCGCCGAACCCTCAACACTTTTCCGTTCGAGCAATTCCGCGGCGTCGGCTGCACCGCGGTTCGATGTGTGCTCAAGGTAAGGTCGGGGGTGTGACGGCTCGTGAGGCGGGAAATGAATTGAGCGTCAGCCGGGACTCCGGCGAGCCTGCCGCGTCATTCGCGCAGTCCGCGGCAATGAAAAAAGCGTCAAAGGAGGATTTGTCGTTTTGCGGGAAGGATTTGCCGGGGAACCGGCTCACCTCACCGGGAGTTCGCCGTGAATACCACCGGCCAGGCGTAGCTCCCCGGCTGCGTCCCGGGGGCAAGCCACAGGCGAACGCTCATCGTGCCGCCGGTCGTTCCGTGCTGGTAGGGCTCCGTCAGCCAGGCGCCGTCGGATCTGATCGTCGCTACGCCGGCGCCGACCGTCACCGCCGCCGTCGTGAATGGAAAGGCAACCGGCTCGAACTGTAGTTCATAGCCCCGGGCCGCATTGCTTCGGACTCGAAACGTAACTGCCTGCGGAATATCGAGATATCCGCGCGCAAGGTCCACCCTCGTGATGTCCACCGACTCCGGTTGGGTGTCGACGTTGAGAAGGGTCCGCGCGATGACTTCGACCGAAACGCTCATCAGCGCCGACGAGGAGCCGGCGAACGCCGGGATGGCACTGAGGAGGGCTGAGATCAGGACGAACGCCGTGGTTCTCTTTCGCATCGCGCTGTCTCATAGCGCAAGCGGCGTTCCACGGTTCCGCACACCTAAGATGCTGATTGCCAAGATATTACGTCAGCGAATCGATATCTTGTGGCGTACAGAAATCATTCACTCGTCCGAATTCGGGACGAACCGACCACCCGCCCACCGTAATGCGCCGCTTTTCGCTTTCCTTCTCATCGAACAAATCGTTCAGCGCCCGGGGATGTGTGACAGAGGTCACAATATGCATCCGGACGGGATCGGATGCCCTATATCGAACGATAGAGAAATAAAGGAGGCGGGCCGTTACTGACCCTTGACCCTTCTCACCTCGGCGGTCAGCGCAGGGACGACCTGAAAAAGATCGCCCACGACCCCGAAGTCAGCGACGCGGAAGATCGGCGCTTCCGGATCCTTATTGATGGCCACGATGTGGCGCGACGACGCCATGCCGGCGAGGTGCTGGATCGCGCCCGAGATCCCGACCGCAATATAGAGGTTCGGACTCACGACACGCCCGGTCTGGCCGACCTGGTGCTGGTGGTCGATCCA
>DATFUW010000278.1:0-4495 GCA_035260605.1 Thermoanaerobaculia bacterium
CCAGCGGGTTGCTGTTGTCGATTGTCGGCGCGTTCGTCAGCGAAGGCCCGTCGATCGAGTTGCCGGCCGCGGCGCTCGGGAACGGAATCGCCGCGCTCGTGGCCTGCGTTCGCCTTCCGGCCTGGCGTCCCGAGCGTCTGGTCCTCGCGAGCATCTTCCTCGGCATGGTGTTCAATGGGACCCTGGTGGTCCTGGGGCCGCGCGTGACGAACACGGCGCTGCTCAGGACCGCGGTGCTGGCGGCGGCGGCGTCGCTGCTCGCGGTCCTCGGCCGGCTGATCGACAGCCGCGAGGCGTCGCTGCTCGCACGCGCGGTGCTGATCATCGGCGGCGTCAAACTCCTTGCCGAGGATCTCAGGTTGGGGAGGGCGGCCGTGCTGGTGGTCTCGTTCGCGCTGTACGGTGCGGCCCTGCTGATCGTGTCGCGGAGCGGCTGGTCCAGGCCGCCGGCCGAGGGGACGGGAAGCGGAATGTGAGCGTGGCCACGTTCGGGCCAGGCGTTTCGCATTATTCTAAAAGCGTGACTCGATTCCAGCGTTTCGCCACGCTGGCGGTCGTCTTTCTGGGCGGCGCGCTGCTGATGGCCACGGAGATCGTCGCCTTCCGCATCATCGGGAAGTCGTTCGGTTCCGCGTTGCGCGAGACGACCGCGGTGATCGCCGTGTTTCTGGCCTCGATGAGCGTGGGGTACTGGGCGGGGGGACGGGCGGGCGACCGCTGGCCGCTTCCGTCGACCATCGCCGCAGCGCTCAGTTGCGCCGCCGCGACGCTGGTGGCCATCCCGTGGCTCGATCCGCTGGTCGCGGAGCCGCTGGCCACTTCTTCGGTTCCCCTCGGTCTCCACGCATTCGTGGCCACGATGGCTCTTTTCGCGGTGCCGAGCGCCCTGTTCGCGTCGGTTTCTCCGATCGCCGTCCGCCTCTTCACCCGCAGCACAGACCAGAGCGGATCGACTGCTGGTTCGATCTCCGCGCTGTCGACCGTCGGCAGCATCGTCGGCAGCGTGGCCACCGCGTTCTTCCTGCTCGAGTGGCTGGAGAGCATCAACCGGACCGTGATCGTCATCGCCATCTCCTCGGCGGTGCTTGCCGCGTTTCTGCTCGTCGGTTCGCTGCATCCGGAGCGGATCGAGCTGCGCTGGGCGGCGGCGCTGCCGACCGGCGGCGTCGTCGCGGTGGTCCTCATCTCCGGCTTCGTGGTGGTCCGCTCGGGGCGGATCGACGCCTCGTTGCTGCAGGACGCACCTGGATGGGAAACGCTCTTCGTGGGCGACAGCGCGTACCACCACATCAACGTGCGCGAGTGGCACGCGACGCGCCGCTTTCTCTCCTTCGGGCTGGGCGTGCAGTCGTCGATGGAGGTCCGCGACCCGTTCGGGCCGGGACGTCCGTATTCCGCCGCGTTCCACATCGGACGGCTGATTCGCCCCGGAGCCCGCCGCGTGCTCTCGATCGGCCTGGGCGGCGGGACCGCGGCCAAGCAGTTCACGCACGACTACCCCGACGTGACCGTCGATGCCGTGGAGGTCGACCCCGTGGTGGCGAACGTGGCGGAACGCTTCTTCGACGTGAAGCCAGACCAGCGGCTGCGCATTCACGTCATGGACGGCCGGACCTTTCTCCGCCGGAGTTCCGATCGGTGGGATCTCGTTCTGATCGATGCATACACGACCAATCGCTACGGGGCGACGATTCCGCCGCACCTGGTGACGCTGGAGTTCCTGCGTGAAGTCGCGGCGCACCTGAACCCCGGCGGGATCGTGCACTTCCACTGCGCGTTCGGCGAGTCGAATCTGCTGCCGGCGCTGGAGAAGACGATGCGCGCGGTCTTTCCCGCAACGCTCGTGACCGACGGGGAGATCGTGGCCAGCAACGCTCCGATCCTCATCACGAACGAACAGATCGCCGAGCGGGCCGCGCATTCTCCGGTGGCGCATCTGCCGCATCTCCAGGAGTTCATCGCGGCATTGCACCCTGTCGGCCGCTTCGGCGACGACGTCCCCCTGCTGACCGACGACTACGCGCCGATCGATCTGCTCATCGCCCAGCGGCGGTGAACCCGCAAACGATGACTTGCTGCTCAAGTACGCGTCGAGGCCGAACGTTTCGAGCTTGTTCGAGAGCTTGCGGTCGAAGTTCGTGACCGCGACGTAACGGTTGTTGGAGGCGAGGGCCACGATCGCGGTCGGTGAGGCCGGAGAGAGGCTCGGGCCAGAGGTCCAGCACGCGTCTCCATGGGCAGTCACCGACGATCTGCATGCCGGGAAACCTGGCCTTGTTTCGCTCGACGAAGAATGGGACGAAGACGCTGGCGTCGGTGACTACGCTGCGCACGTCAGACGCGCCCTCGCCTCTTGCCGGCTTCGGCAACAGCCGACGGCGCTCGAACCCGCGGCCTCCGGTGCCGGCTGACGCCCCCGAGCTTTTTCAGCGCGCGGGATTCACGGACAATCCGACTACCATTCACCGCCCGCCGAAACGGCCGTGAGCGTGGACACTCCGCGCAGACTCGTCGCGTGACGGATGCTTCTTCGCGGATGGGACCCATTGCTGAGGGAGGGGTTTACCCTCGTCCGGCATGGGGGGGGACGACATTTTTTCGCGGTCTCGCCGGAACCGATCTAACATGCGCGAGATCGGAGGAGAGATGAAGAGATCGGCGGCCCTTTCCGCGTTCGCGGTCATTGCTGTGGCGACGCTCACCGCATGTCCCGCTGATATGTGGATACCGATCGAAACAGCGCCGCGTCCCGGTGTGGCCGTGGAGCACGTCCAGTATCTCGAGGCCCTACCGACACGGCCGTATCACGTCATCGGGATCCTTACGCCGCCCGAGGACGAGTACGACACCGAGGCGGAGCTGGTGAAGGCTCTCAGGCACGAGGCGGCGAAGCACGGCGCAGATGCGATTTTCATCGAGTCCGAGTCCGAAACACAGGGTTGGCACTTCGACGCCGGGATGTTCGGCGGCAAAGGCGGCACGACAACCACGATGAAGGTTCGCGCGAAGGCGATCGTGTTCGACTGAACGACCTTGCGAACAGAAGAAAAGGCGGCAGATTTCGAAAAAGCGAAGACTGGGTATCTAGCCGCGATTTCGTTGATCGCATACGAGGGGCAGCTCATCTGGCATCCGTTCACCGCCATGATTGCCGCCAGTTCCGCGCTCGTCGCTTTGACCTGTCGGCGCGCGGCGAATCGCTCGCCGCGATCGTGGAGCATTTCGAGGAGCTGCTGGAGAGCGAAGCGGAGATCGAGGAGCTGGACGTCGACCCGGCGCGCGAGGACGCCGTGCGCCTCATGAATCTGCATCAGGTGAAGGGCCTCGAAGCGCCGGTCGTCTTTCTGATCGACCCCAACGACTGGCGCGACTTCGACATCCAGGATGTGCATCGAAGACATGGATAATCGCAAGGCCGCCGGCCGGACCTTCCACGAACTGGCGTCGTTGTTCGAGCTGCTCCCGGATGCCACGTTTTGCCTCGATGTGGGCCATGCCAGGCAGGTCGACCCGACATGGCCAGGGCCCTTCTCATGCTCACGCGTTTTGCTGATCGACTGGTGGAGGTTCACCTCAGCGACGTCGGGCCGCTGGGGGAGCACGGCGCCGTCGGCGCTCTTGCGCGGATCGCATTCAACGGGATCGCAGCGCACCTGCCGGAGAGGTGTCCGCTGATCGTCGAATCGATCATCGGCGCGGATCAGATCGAGCGCGAGCTGACGTCTGTCGTCCAGGCGTTCGAGCTGGAGATCGACGAGGGTCGGCGAGGTCATCGCAGTGGCGGGCGCATTTGATGACTGGCCGGCCTGCTCGACCCCCCGAAAGCGCCGGTCGTCCGGCCTGGTGCTCGAACGACGAGGCTTTCACGACGACCGTGGGGTAGGGGATTTACTTCTCATGGCCGTGGCTGGCGAAAGGCGTCGCCGGCGGCGCCTCGCCTGGCGCCGCGACTGCGCAGAAGCCGTTCGACGATCAGTGTCCGGTTGAGCAATCGATTGCTTGCGTCAGTCTTAGCGATTCGCGCGCGCCACCCGGCCATTCGATCGTGAGCATGTTCTCTTCCCGACTGAACCGAAGCTCGGTCGGCGTCTTCTGCTGCAGAAGAATGGTGTGACCGGCGATCGAGTATCGAAACTCGCCGTATAGACGGGTCCACAGAAGCGACGATCGCGTTTTCCCGATGCAATCACAGCCGAACGTGAACCTGGTGTGCGCGGGACCAGCTGCGACATCCCCGATGACGACCAGACGGCGGTAACCTCCGGTGAAGTGTGGCACTCGGTCTCCATCGGCAGTAGGGGAGGGACCGTGTGGACTACGCATCCGGTCGTCAAAATGAGAGCCGCGAGGACGTAACGCATGTCAGTTGAGGTAACCGCCGCAACTCATGCATTCCGGAGGACACCACGGCGTGATACCACTTGTCGTACACCCGCCGGCACCACCGCCCCCGCTGCCTCCGCCACCGCTGCCGTCGGCAGTGAGAAAGCAGAAA
>DATFUW010000279.1:0-2251 GCA_035260605.1 Thermoanaerobaculia bacterium
CGCACGCCGAACGTGGCGTCGGGATCGAACTGCGGCCGCGACTCGGCGATCCCGTCGATGTAGCGCAGGATCATCTGCGTCAGCTCGTCCGCCGACTGCGGATCCGCCGAGAGGAGGTTGCCACTCGCCGACAGCTCGCGTCCCTCGATCAGCGCCCGGAGGATGTCCTTCCACAGCGACGGCTCGTGCGGCTCCTCCAGATCGGTCATCTGCACCGAGGAGTAGTCGACCGGCTGCAGGTTGATGTTCGTCACGCCCGCCGCCGTCAGCAGTTCCCAGATCGGGCGAGCCTGCTGGCGCGGAGTCCCGGAAGCCAGGATTCGGAGGAACGTCTCAATGTCCTGTTCGTTGGTATCGTGCGCGAAGCGGAGGATGGCCACGCCGCGCGCGTAGAGCGCCTGCGCGAACTTTTGCGCCGGCATAGAGGCGATCTTCTCCCCGGCGTACAACAGCCCGTCGGTCTCGATTCCCAGCGCGACGTCCCCTGCCGGGCCGCGGAGGTCGGCGAGTTTCTTCTCGATCAGCTCGAACGAGCCGGCCAGTGCGGGGTGCCCCGGCGGATACGCGGCCAGGTTCTTCCAGCCGAGCGCCAGGGCCCGCACCAGCTCGGCCACCTGCGTTGCCGGAGCGGTCGAAGACACGCGCGAATTCTATCCTTCAAAACTTTCCGCGCGGCACCTCGAGTGCCCCGCTGCGGATCTGCTGCTCCACCCGCGCCACCTCGGCGATCGTGGCGGGGGAGACGGTACTCTCCAGACGCTGGTTCCAGACCAGGGAGACGATGCCTTCCTTCATACCGAGCCAGTAGACGTGCGGCTGGAACCGGTGGTCGCGGACGATCCGGGCCATGTGCACGAAGGCCGAGGGGACGTCGAGCACCGCCGAGGCGAGGACGACATCGGGCGCGAGATCGTTCTGGTTCTTGTTCGATCCAAAGCAGCGGACGTTCCGTTCGCTGCAGGCCTGGAAGACGCCGCGGCCGGCCTCGTTCGCCTGGTGGAAGATGAAATCGCAGCCGGCATCGATGAGCGACAGGGTCGCCAGGCGCGCGGCGCCGAGGTCGTCGAAGTTGCCCGTGTAAACCTCCTTGACTTCGAACTTCGGGTTCACGGAATGCGCGCCGGCCGTGAAGGCGATGAAGGTCGATTCGATCGATGGGAGTTTGATGCCGCCGACAAGCCCCGCCTTTCCGGTCTTCGACTCGCGGGCCGCGATGATCCCCAGCAGGTAGGTGGCCTGCTCGAGCTGAAAGACCATCGGCGCGACGTTCTTCGCCACCGCGCTGCCCGAGGTGGTGATGAACACGGTCTGTGGGTACGCGGCGCCGGCCTTGAGTGCCGCGTCCTGGAACTCGAACCCATGGCCGAACGCCAGATCGAACCCCCGAGCGCCGTACGAGCGGAAGCCTTCCTCAAATTCCGCGGGCGTCTTCGTTTCCTGATGCGAGACTTCGGCACCGAGGGTGTCGCGGATTCGCAGCAGCCCTTCGTAAGCGATGGCATTCCAGCCGTTGTCGTTGACCGACCCCGGCGTGAGCAGCCCCACCTTCATGCGTTGGGGGCCGCCCTGCGCGGCCGGTTCCGGCTGGCTGCAGGCGGCGGCGAGAGAGCAGAGGACGAGGACGGCAATGCGCTTCATCACCGCCGATTGTATGAGGACGCCGCCGATTCTGTGATAAACCGCACCGCGTAAGGAGACGGATCATGGATGATCTCGACCACAACGGAAACGGGGCCGAGGATGACGAACAGTTCGAGCAGATGATCATCGAAAACAGCATCCTGCTGCACAGCCTCGCGGCCTTGCTGGTCCGCAAGGGCATCCTCAAGCAGGAGGAGCTCGACGACGAAATGGACAAGCTCTACGACGAGATGGAGCAGTTCGAGGACGAAGAATAGGCGGCGGGCTCGTCGGGTTGTCGAGTGGTCGCGGGTCACCTGGACGACCGGAAGACCCGAAGATCAAGACTTCTGGGAGAAACCAATGAAACTGCGAACGATGGCGCTCGCCACGATGCTCGTGGCCATTGCGACGGCCGGCTGGGCCCAGCTCTCGATGGAGAAAGCGGACTGGGGCCGCGGTCCGGTGCAGTACCTCATGACGCCGGAGGAAAAGACGGCGTGGAATGCAGTCAAGAGCGATGCGCAGGCCGACCACTTTGTCGCGCTTTTCTGGGCGCGGCGCGACCCAACGCCCACGACGCCGCAGAACGAAGTGCGCGACGAGTTCGGGCGTCGCGTGCAATACGCGG
>DATFUW010000280.1:0-14764 GCA_035260605.1 Thermoanaerobaculia bacterium
CCTCGAACGGAACGCCGCGAAGCGGGAACGGCGAGAAGCCGGCGATGTCGTAGCGGATCAGGCCGATGTCGCCGGCTGCGACATACAGCCGGTCGCCCGCGGCGACCATCGCTCCGATCCGGTTCACGTTGCCGCCGGTCGCCGGGAGATCGTCGCGGAAGATGTCGAGCGGTGTCGCGGCGTGCGTGGCGTCGAGGCCGCGTAGGGTGCGGTCGCCGGTCGAGAAGAAGAACGCGTCGCCGGAGATCGGCGCCATGGCCACCGTCGTCAGGGGGTAGCTCCCGGCATTCGTGCCGCTGATGAACACCGTGGTCTGCACGGGAGAAGAGACGTAGAGCCTGCCGTTGTTCGTGTGGAGCGCGGTGGCCACGCCGGGGACGGTCAGCGATCCCGCGGACTGCAAGGTGGTGATGTCGAACATCTCGACGGTTCCGTCGCCGTCGGCCGCGTAGAGCGTATTGCCGATCAGCGCCAGCGAGTTCACCGACGGCTGCGAGGTCGGGAAGACGGCAGGTGTCCTCACCGGGTGTGCGGGGTCGAGCAGATCGTACTGAACGATCCCGTCAGGCGTCGCGGCAAAGAGCGAACGCGTGGTCACGAGAAGATCGTTGACCGCCACGCCGGTGTCGATCGACTGCGACAGTTCCAGCGCGTTGCCGTTCCTGCGCACGACGTTGATCGTGTTCCCGCTGCCGAGGTAGGCGAGGCCGCCGGAGAGCCGCACGATGCGTGTGGTGTCGGGGAGCGCGAGCATGGCCGTCAGATTCGGAGGATCGACGGTGCGGTCGAAGAGCGCCACGCCGTACGACGTCGCCGCCCAGAGGTCGTTTCCGTCGACGGCGATGTCCAGCATCGTCGAGCGGAACGGATCGCTGAAGACGACCGATTGCGTGCACTGCGGGACGGCTGGAAGTGCGGTGAGTGCCGTCAGGAGCCCGACCGCCAGCACACGCCCGAACATGGAGGAATTGTACGTTGTCAGGTCGTCGAGTCGTCAGGACAAACAGGACCGCCGGAGAACGCGACCATTCATTTCCCGCCACCCCACACATCCAGCCGCACCGGAATGTTGTCCTCGACCGTGACCAGGATGTTCTTCGGCACGTTGATCCCGAAGTCGGGCATGTGCACGTTGAACATCGACGTGGCGTGAATGCGTCCGTCTGGAATCAGGACCACGCGCACCGGGATCGTCATCCGTCTGGTGATCCCGTGCAGCGTGAAATCGCCGGTCACCGACATGTCCACCGGCTGGTTCGGCGAGACGGACGGCGGTCCGCTGACGCTCACGGAGCGGAATGTCGCGTTCGGATATTTCGGCGTCTCGAGATAGCGCTCCCGCATCTCGTGGTTCCGCAGCGACACCCCGGTGTCGAGCGATGCCATGTCGACCGAGAGCTCGACGATCGATGCCGCGGGATTCGCCGGGTCGGCGGTGATCGTTCCGCTTACCTTTTTCGTCCGGCCGTCGAAGGCGTCATAGGTGTCTTCGGCGTGAAACTCCGCCACGTTCTTTCCTCCCGGCGTCACCGGGTAGGCGGTCGGGAGGGCAGAGAGGGGAAGGGCAACGAGAAGGGCTCCTGCGAGGGCTGCAAGTCGCATATTCGCAAGATACAACAAGTCGTTACTTGTTAATCCCGGCGACCTGTAACGCTTTGCGAACGTATGACGGATGCGGGATGCTCGCGAGCTCTCCGGGGTCGATCCAGCGGTAGTGGCGGCCGGCTCCTGGCGGACGGTGGCTGGTGGCCAGGACCGTGAATTCGATCCGCCGATTGGTGATTGTGTGCCGGAACGATCCGAGTCGCCGCGAACTGCCGACTTCGAGACGCCATCCATCGAACAGACGGCCGTTGCCGTGCGGGAGGTGGAACATGCCATCCATCAGGGGTCCGGTGTGGCGGCGCATGAGGATGCGTCCGCGCCGGTCGGAGATGACGTAGAGCGGGATGCGCATGGCGCGCGGCGCGCTCGTTTTCTTCGGCGGGAGCTTGCCGGTCCTGCCCGCGGCAAAGGCAGCGCACTCGCGGCGCAGGGGGCAGCGCGGGCAGTCGGGTTCAGACGGCCTGCAGATGAGCGCACCGATCTCCATCAGTGCCTGGTTGCAGATCCGCGGCGAATGCGCGGTGCGGACGATCTCCGCGGCGTGCTTCCACGCGGCCGCGGACGTCGAGGCGTGGCAGAGACGTGCAAGCAGGCGGGCGATGTTGCCGTCGACGATCGGCGCCGGACGATCGTAAGCCACCGAGGCGATCGCCCCGGCGGTGTAGCGCCCGATCCCCGGGATGGAGCGGAGCGATTCGGGCTCGGCGGGGAGCACGCCGCGGAAGCGGTCGCGGACGACGACGGCCCCATCGCGGAGCATCCGCGCGCGCCGGTAATATCCCAGTCCCGACCACGCCGCGGTCACTTCGTCGTACGACGCCGCGGCGAGGGCTTCGACCGTCGGGAAGCGCCGAAGAAACTCCCGGAAATATCGCAGCACGACTTCCATTCGCGTCTGCTGCAGCATCACCTCGGAGACCCAGATGTGGTAAGGATCATATTGGGAGCGCCACGGCAGAGGTCGCTGGTGTGAAAGGAACCAGCGCTCCGACTTGCGGCTGATGCAAGAGGCCGTCACGCAATCTCATTGTAGTATTGCCACCGCAGAGGAAAAGGCCCATGGAAGATCAACTGCAGAGCTCGCAGACGGATCCCGAGCAGGGGAAATACGTCTACTGCATCATCAAGACGGAGACCCCGCGGGAGTTCGGCAAGGTGGGGATTGGCGGTCGCGGCGACCGCGTCTACACCGTCCATTACAAGGAGTTCGCCGCCGTCGTCTCCAACTGCCCGCTGATCGTCTTCGATCCCACGCGCGAGAACGCCTTGGCCCACGAGCACGTCAACGAGGTCGTCATGAAGGACTTCACCGTCCTGCCGATGAGCTTCGGGACCGTGTTTCGCACCGAGAACGACATCAAGGAGTTCCTCAAGGGAACGTACGACGCGCTCAGCGACGTCCTGCAGAAGATGGACGGCAAGATCGAGTTTGGGCTGAAGGTGAACTGGGACAAGGACCAGATCGCCAGAGACATCGAGCATGAAAACGAGGAGATCCGCCGGCTCAAGGAAGAGATCCAGTCGAACACGTCGACCTCGACCTACTTTTCGCGGATGCAGCTCGGCCGCGTCGTGGAATCGGCCCTGCAGGCGAAGGCGGATGCGTATGTCAGCGAGATCTACGAGGCGCTGCGGGATGCGGCCATCGCCTCGCGGTCCAACAAGCCGATCGGCGACAAGATGATCATGAACGCCGCATTCCTCGTCGAACGCGAGAAGACCCGGGCCTTCGACGACCAGATCTCGGAGATCGCCAAGAAGTACGAGAACAAACTGTCGTTCCTCTACACCGGCCCCTGGCCGCCCTACAACTTCGTGAACATTCGCCTCAAGCTCGAGCGCGCGGAACGTTAGACCGTGGCATTCCTCATCGACGACCTGCTGCTCGCGCCGATCAAGCTCCCGGTCGCCGGGTTCGTGTGGATCATGCGCCAGATCCAGACGATGGCCGACGAGGAGCTACTCAACGATCAGCCGTGGAAGGAGCGGCTCATCGAACTGCAGATGATGCTCGAGGTCGGCGACATCACCGAGGCGCAGTACGCCGAGGAGGAGAAGAAGGTCTTCACCGCGCTGCGCGAGATCCGCTCGCGCCGGGAAGCGATGGCGCGGCAGGCGGGCGGAGACGACGAGCGCGGAGGAATCGGGATCTATACCGGATACGGCGAACGATGAACCATGAACGATGACGCGACGAGATCGTTCATCGTTGATCGATCGGCTTGATTCGCTGGCCTCCCGCCATCTCCTCCTCTTCGGCGGCAAAGGGGGTGTGGGGAAGACGACGCTGGCCACGGCTGCCGCGCTCCACTTCGCCCGGACCCGCAGGACGATTCTCTTCACCACCGATCCGGCATCCAATCTGGCCGACCTCTTCGGCAGCGCGGCGCGGCAGCCCGGAAACCTGACCATCGAGTCGCTCCAGGCTGAGGACCTCTACGCGAAGTTCCTGAAGGAGAACCTCGAGAGTTTTCTGGTGCTCGGCGACCGCGGCACGTACCTCGACAAGGAGGAGCTGCGGCGTTTCTTCGAGCTCTCGCTTCCGGGCGTGGACGAGCTGATGGCCTGGATGCACATCGGCGAGCTGGCGGAGGCGAATCCCGCGGCGATGATCGTCGTCGACACGGCCCCGACGGGCCACACGCTGCGGATGCTCGGTTCCGCGGAGCATTTCCGGGAGTTCGGTGGGGCGCTGGAGTCGATGCAGGCCAAGCACCGCGACCTGGTGCGGCAGCTCACGCGGCGGGACCGCCGCGACGCGCTCGACGACTTCATCGACCGTTTCGAGGAGCAGGCCCGGCGGCGCCGCGCGGTGCTCGCCGACCCTGCGCATGCCGCATTCCTGCCGGTGATGCTTTCCGAGCCGTGGGTCGTCGAGCAGACGGTGCGTCTGATCGCCGGCCTGGAGAGCGATGTCCCCTTCGTGCTCCTCAACCGGGCCATCACCGATCCGGACTGCGCGCGCGACCGCCGGAAGACGAGGGAAGATGACGCGGCGCGACGTGCGCTCGCGCCGCGGGCCGTCGTCGACGCGCCGCGCTCGTGCGTGCCGCTCGATTCGGCGGAACGGATCGACGCATGGCTGGCCGGCGGTGGAGGTCTGGCCGACAAACCGCGGCGCGCCGCGGCGTGGGCCCGTCCGGCGCCGCTCGGGATCCGTCCATTTCTCTTTCTGGCCGGAAAAGGGGGCGTGGGGAAGACCACCTGCGCGGCGTCGATCGCGCTGCAACTGGCGAAGACGAAACACGTCACCGTGATCTCGGTCGATCCCGCGCACTCGCTGCGCGACGTCTTCGCGCACGAGCCGCCGCCGCCGAACCTCGGCGTGGAGATCGTCGATACGCGCGAGAAGTGGCGGCGTTTCCGCGATTCGCTCGGCGAGGAGATCGAGCGTGCCGTCGGCGCCCTGGCGCCGAGGGGCATGACCCTGGCCTACGACGGCGAGGCGATGCGCAAGCTGGTCGAGATCGCCCCTCCCGGCGCCGACGAGCTCTTCGCTCTCACCCGGCTCGCAGATCTGATCGCCGATCCATCGCGCGAGGCCATCGTCGTCGATACCGCGCCGACCGGGCATTTCCTCCGCCTCATCGACCTGCCGAAGACCGCCGGCGAGTGGGTCAAAGAGTTCATGCGGATTCTCCTGCGCTATCGCGAGCTGATCCCTCCCGGATCCCTCGGAGAGGAGCTGATCCGCGCCTCGCGCGCCCTGCATTCGGTCGACGAAGCGCTGCGCTCCGGACGCTGCGGGGTGATCGTGGTGACGCGCCCGGAGCGGATCGTCGTCGCCGAGACGAAGCGCCTCGAAGACGCTGTGCGGCAACGGGGCATCGAGGTGACCGGCGTGATCGCCAACGCCGTCACGCCCGAAAACGACTGCCGATGTGACCGTTCCATGCGCCGCTACGAGCTGGACGCGCTCGCCGCTCTTGGCGGATCTCCGGTGCTGATTGAGCGCCGCGACGTCCCGCCGGCCGCGCTGGATGAACTCGCAGCGCTCGTTCCGCTAGAGTAGGCGTGTGACGCCGGTGCTCTACGTCTACGCCATCGCCCGGGCTGAGCATCCGCTGCCCGAGACCGTCGAGGCGGTCGACGGCTCGGAGCATGTGGCAATCGTGCAGGCGGATTCGCTGGGGGCGATCTACAGCGGCGTCGACGCGGTCGATTTCTCGCAGGCGGTCATCGATGCGCGGTCGAAGGACGTCGAATGGCTCGGCGCGATCGGATACCGGCACCAGGCGGTGATGTCGCAACTGATGAAGGGCGGCACGATCATTCCGCTGCGCGCGTTCACGCTCTTCGGCGCCGAGAGCTCGCTGCGCGCGCACATCCAGAAGCAGCAGGAGCGATACGCGCGGCTGCTCGATCGGCTGGATGGGAAGCAGGAGTGGACCCTGCGCGTCGAATTCCTTCCCGACGAATGGAACGCCGCGCTCACCCGCCGCGTGGAGCGTCTGCGCGATCTCGCCGCGCAGATGGAGAAGGCCGCGGCGGGGAAGGCCTATTTGCTGGGCAGGAAACTGGAGGAAGCGAAAAAGGAGGCCTCACGTGAGGCCGAGCAGCAGCTCGTCGCGGAAGTGGAGTCCGCGCTCGCCGCGAAGCTGACGTGCGAGACGGTCTCCGAATCACGGCTGCAGCGCGGCGGCGCGTTTCCGCAGATCAACGTGCTGCTCAACCGTGATGAGGAAGCTCCGCTCCTGGAGCTGCGCGATACGCTGAACCGCCAGTACGAACGCGATGGCGTGACGATTGCGATCACCGGCCCCTGGCCCCCGTACAGCTTCACCGGAGATTTCTGACTCATGGCTGAAGAACAGGTCGAAATCACCCTGCTTGAGACCCTCGATCACCTGCTCGACCGCGGTGTGGTCATCGCCGGAGAAGCGACGATCTCCATCGGTGACGTCGATCTGCTGTACCTCGGGCTGAACATCGTGCTGGCGAACGTCGACGCGATGATCCGTACTGGAAAGCGATGAAGACGGTGATCGTCGGCGTCCACCTGCAGCGCGAGGACATCGGTACGTTGGCTGAGGTCGTTCCGGCGTCCGGCCTGTTCCTCAGCGGAGTCCTGGTTGGCGAGGAGCAGCCGCTCGGCGACCGCGCGCTGCTGCTCCGCGTCGCCGAGGTCCGGAGCAGGCTGCTGGATCGCGCGACCTTCATCGCCGTCCGTTACGGGTTCACCGTACGCGGGCCGGACGAAGCGGCGGCGAAGTGCGCCGAGCCCGCCGCGGCGTGGCGCGCGCTGCTGCAGCGCCATCGCGACGACGTGGAGATGACGCTCAAGGCGGCGGCTGCCGCCCCGGCCCGCCGCCCCGACCGCACGGAGTTCGCCGCCGGCGCCGATTACCTGCGCGCCCTCCACGCCGCCGCGAGCACCATCGACGTCGACCCATCGTTCCGTTCCGCGGCCGAGCGCGAGCTCGTCCCGCTGGCCACGCGCTTCCGCTGGCTTCGCGAGACCACGGCCCTCGAGCTCGCGCTGCTCGTGCCGCGCGGCCGCGTGGAAGACGTCAATGCGGCCGGCGAGCGGCTCCGGAAGGCCTTTGCTTCCGTTCCGTTTCTTCTTTCCGGCCCGTGGCCGCTGGAGGTCTTCACCCACGATGATCACGAATGACGAAGAGCGTCTCCGGGAGTCGCTGACCTTCGCCGAGCCGGCGATCCCGGCGCGCATTTCCGCCGATCCGGAAGTGGTGGAGAATGGGCTGGCGAAGCTGGTGCTGTCGATCATCGAGCTGATCCGGCGGCTGCTCGAAAAGCAGGCGCTGCGCCGGATGGAAACGGGGAACCTGACCGAGGAAGAGATCGAACGGCTCGGCTCGGCGCTGATGAAACTCGAAGAGAAGATGGAGCAATTGAAAGAAGTCTTCGGGCTGACCGATGACGATCTCAACCTGCGGCTGGGGCCGGTAAGAACTCTGGAGTGAGACCGTTCCGATGGCTTGACGCTTCCGCGACAAGCCACTAAGGTTGCGCAACCATGGCCATCGACACCCGGCAGCCCCAGGTGCTTGTCGACATTCTCGACAAGATCCTCGACAAGGGACTGGTGGTGGCGGGCGATATCAAAGTGTCGCTGGCCAACGTCGAGCTCCTCACGATTCAGCTGCGCCTGGTGATCTGCTCGATCGACAAGGCCGAGGCGATCGGGATCAACTGGTGGCGGGCCGATCGGTTCTATTCGAGCAGCCCGGAAGCGATCGCGGCCGACACCGATGCGCTGAAGAAGCGCATCGGAGATCTCGAACGCCAGTTGAACGCACGACAAGTCCCACAGGCAAAAGCCCGAGAGAGGAAAGGCAGGTAAATCCATGGCAGTCGAACGAGCACCCGGCGGCAGCAGCCTCATCGACGTCCTCGATCGAATTCTCGATAAAGGCATCGTGGTCGATGCGTGGGTCAGAATCTCGCTCGTGGGGATCGATCTGATCACCGTCGAGGCGCGCGTCGTGATCGCATCGATCGATACCTACCTGAAGTACGCCGAGGCGGTGGGCATCACGCCGATGGTCTCGCGTCCGGCGATGGGTCCGGGAGAAGGCGAGACTGGGATCGGGATACCGAGCACTTCGACGTCGTCCGCCCGCCGGCCGTAGCGCCGCGTCAATGCACGTATCCCAGCGACTTCAGATTGCGGTAGTACTCCTCGTTCACCTTCAGATTCTGGCCGGCCGTCACGCGCAGCCCGTAGCCGGCGATGCGCGGAAGCAGGGCCGGCACCAGCGAACGTCCGCGCATTTCTGACGAAGCGGGAAATCCGATCAGCGCGCAGAGCGTCGGGGCGACGTCGTACGCCGAGCGGGCGGCGCGATCCAGCGGGAGCGTCGACGCGAGCACGGCGCGGCCACTCTGCCGGTCGCCCGGCATGCCGATGATCACGACGTCGTATCCCGCGTGACGGAGATCGTCGATCGCCGCGCGGAGCTGATCGAGCGCGCGCACCGACTGCGTCAGTTGCGTGGAGCGGTCGGCCTTCAGGCGGTTGAGGATGATGTCCAGCGCCGGAAGGTAGACGGTGACGAACTGCGGCCGCCACAGCGAGATGTGCCGCAGAGTCTGCCGCGCCGCGCCGGCATCGACTGCCAGCGGATCGCCGTGTGCCGCGGTGAAGATCGCCGCCTGCCCGATCGACTCCAGCGCGCCGGCGTGCTCGTCCTCCGCCGTCCACCAGTCGACCGCGAGCGACGGCACGCCGCGCGCCGCAAAAATCTCCCAGACGAAATCGCGGCGCCGGACGGTCGGCGGAAGCGGCTCGCGCCGCGCCAGCCCGATCGCCGATCCGACGTCGCGCAGCACCGGCTCGGTGTGAGACAGCGCCTGCAGGACGTGGCTTCCCCCGCGGAACCGGATCCCCTCGACCGCGTGCACGCCGTGCAGGCGCGCCGGCACGCCGGTGCCGACCGATGCCCAGCGCTCCGCGGTCGATCCGCCGGGGACCGCGGCGACGGCATCGACAGCCGTGAAGTCGCGGACGATCTCGGGGCGGGCCCGCAGGATCTCGAAACTCAGCCCGTCGACCGCTACCAGCGCCACGCGGTGCGATGCCGGAACGGTCACGACCTGGATCGGCGGCTCCGCGATCTGCCGCTCCTGGGCCGCGTACGTGGGGATGAACAGCGCGGCGGTGAGGATCGCGGCGGCGATGGTCATCGGCACGCCGCGCGGCTTCTGATGGATCGCCGGAACGCGCTGCAACTCGTAGATGGAAAACGACAGCAGCGCCGCGGAAACAGCGATGGTCGACACCAGGAAGAAGATGACGATCAGTGCCAGTCCGGCGACCAGCTCCCCCAGCCCGGGGGACGCGTCGAATCCGTACCACCACAGGACCACGGCTGCGCTGAGCAGCGCGCCCGCAGCGAACGAGATGCCGAGAAGCGCGTGCGGGGTATCGATTGCCAGGGCAGGCCGGACCTTCAGCACCAGGGCGATGGCGTTGAGCAGTGCGAACCCCGCGGCGAAGAGCGTCAGCCCGTAACAGAGCGCCGCGGCGAAGGTCTCCCACGCGCCGAGCGGATGGTTGCGGAAGAGGACGACGGACACCATCGGCAGCAGCCCGAACGCGCCGATCAGCACCGCGGCCTTGGCCGAGACGACGAGTAACTCGGCCCAGAACGTCCGCGAGCGCCAGGGATCGAGCGCGAACCAGCGCTCGATCCCATAGGTCAGATAGCCGCGCTGCTTGAGCTGCTCGCGAAGATGGTCGACCGGCACGCGTGCATCGTAACGCCCCCGCGTTTGCCGCGCATTGCCGCTGTCCAGGCTCGAGTCATTTGACGAACGCCGTGAAGTCGGTCTGTCCAGCCTGCGTGCCAAATTCGCTCAGGTAGGACTTCGACGCCCCGTTGAAACTGGTGTCCGTGATGGCGATCTGCACTCGAAGCGGGGTGGCAGAGCCGTACAGGACGGCGATCGTCGGCAGACCCGCGGCATTGCGGTTTCCCTGATCGAGCATCTTGACCAGGACTTCGATGTTGTCGCTGTTGTTGAAATAGAAGAACGCCGTCTCGAAGGTTCCGTTCGCGAAACCCGTGACCGGTTTCACGAACGCGGTCGAGTCCACCGGATTGTTGTCGAATGCCGACCGGTATCGCACCTGAACCCGGAACCGGTTTCCGAGCATGCAGGCGGTCGTCGTATTCGGCTGGCAGTTTGCGGATGGCGGAGGTGCAGTCGCGTTACACGACACCGTCAGCCGGTAGTTGCCCGTCGCGAACTGGGCGACAGGGCCCAGGCCGATCGTAAAGTGTCCCGTTACGAGCGGCGTGTAGTGAATCGCTTGCGGGGCGAAGCCGACCGCCTCCGCGAGATTGTTTGCGTTCGCGTCGAACAGAATCATCAGTACCTCGTTGCCCCCCGTCACATTGTCGGCCGTGATCTGCACCGATTCCCCTGCGGTCAGGCTCACGTCCCAAAGATCGACGTAGTACCCCTGCGAGCCGGCGCAGTCGCCGGCTCCTCCCCATTGGCCGGACGAAGAACTTCCACAAAACAGAAAGCCGTCAGGATTGGGGCCGGAGCAATAGTTCGGCTGGATCCTCGACGATGCTCCGGACAATCTTTGCAGCACGAGAGATCGTTCATGTTCGTACAGCGACTGCGCCACTGCGGAACTGGAAAATGCGAAAAGTGCGACGATGAGAAACAGGGCCGTATCTCGCCTCATCACTGCTCCTCCTTGGCCAATGAGTGACGGAGCAAGGCGAGTTGCTACCCCCCCGGCGCGAATTGTTTCGAGAGGCCGACGACCAACCACCCGCCGCGCGGGCCCGAAACGCGCAAAGTAAAGGAATATCAGTACGTTACAAACGTTTGAAGATCCCGCACACTATGTCCTCCACCGCGTCACCGCTCGGCGAGGCGCCGCCCAGAAAGCGCGGAATCGTAGCAAAGCTTCTCGCTGCGCTGGTGATCGCCGCCGGGGCGATCAAGGCGATCGCCTTCTTCACCGTGGAGCTGGTGCGCGGGCTGGCGAGGAATCCCTTCGAAGGATTCGGCGCGACGCAGTTCGCGGTCGCCGGTGCCTCGATGGCCCTGAGCATCGCCGCGTACGCCATGAAAGCTCCGCTGCCGCTGGTCATCGGATTCGTCCTGATCATCCTGGTTCACGAGATCGGACACGCGGTGGCCATCCGCGCCAAGGGACTTCGCGCGGGGATGATGGTCTTCATCCCCTTCATCGGCGGGGCGGTCACGCTGAAGGACCAGCCGCGTTCGGCGTACGACGACGCGCTGATCGGGCTCGCGGGGCCGATCGCCGGCACGTTCGCCTCGCTCGTGCCGCTGCAGATCTACAAATGGACGGACGCTCCGACCTGGCTGGCGATCGCGGCGGCCGGGTTCGCCGTCAATCTGATCAACCTGCTGCCGATCGGAATGCTCGACGGCGGCCGCATCTCCGCCGCGGTGACGAAGTGGATGTGGTTCTTCGGCGGCGCGGCGCTGGTCTACAAGGTCATCCGGCAGCCGAATCCGCTGATGCTCATCGTCGTCCTTCTCGTGGCCTTCCAGGTGTACGCCTCGATCCGGCGCGAGCAGGACGATCAGGCCTTCTACCGCATCACCCTGACGCAGCGCGCGGCGATTGCCGTCGCCTATTTCTTTCTCGTCGTCTTCCTCGGGCATCAGACGTGGATGGCCATGAATAGGCTGGCCCATCTTCCGCGTTAAGGGGCAGGACGCGTTTTGATACGCTTCGCACGACTGGCATGAACCTCTATCTCGTTTTCGCGCTCGCGCTCAGTGCCGTTTCCGGCACGGCGACGACGGCCGCCGCGGCCACGCCTGTGGCCAGCGTGATCGCTGCCCGGGCGGAGCACGCCGCGGTCTGCGGCGCCGTCCCGAGCGCGCAAGCCTCGGTGGAGGGGCTCAGGCCGGTGGTCCATCCGCAGCCGTGTGCGGCCGCCATGGCCGAAGTCCCGCTCAGCGGCGGCGCCAGCCCGCGCGCCCCCGCAGCCAACTGATCCGTTCCTTTTCTCTTTCGGTTCCGTTGTTGCTGCGTGAGGTTCAGACATCATGATGATCGACAAAATCCTGACCGCGGTGTTCGGCTCGAAGCACGACCGCGACGTCAAACGAATGCGCCCCATCGTGGCGCAGATCAACTCGCTCGAGCCGGAAGTCTCCGCGCTCTCCGACGACCAGTTGCGCGGGAAGACCGCCGAGTTCCGGGAACGCCTGCGGCCGGTCGTCGAAGTGCTGGTGAACCTGAAGAAAGAGGTTCCGCGCGACGAGGCGGCGATCAAGGGAGCGCGGGCCGATCTCGAAGAAGCGCTCAGTGACCTGCTTCCCGAGGCCTTCGCCGTCTGCCGCGAGGCAGCGAAGCGGACGCTGAACATGCGGCACTTCGACGTGCAGCTCATGGGCGGCATCGTCCTGCACCGGGGCAAGATCGCCGAGATGAAGACCGGCGAAGGGAAGACGCTCGTGGCCACGCTCCCGGTCTATCTCAATGCCCTGACCGGCCGCGGCGTGCATCTGGTCACCGTCAACGATTACCTCGCCCGCCGCGACTCCGAGTGGATGGGGAGGGTGTACCGCTTCCTCGGCCTCAGCGTCGGCGTGATTCAGAACAATTTCGGAGACCGCGAGCGGCAGGAGGCCTACCGCTCGGACGTTACGTACGGCACGAACAACGAGTTCGGGTTCGACTACCTGCGCGACAACATGAAGTTCGATCTGGAGTCGATGGTGCAGCGCGAACACGTCTACGCCATCGTCGACGAGGTCGACTCCATCCTCATCGACGAGGCGCGCACGCCGCTGATCATCAGCGGTCCGTCGGAAGAGCGGGTCGACAAGTACTACTCGGTCGACCGCATCATCCCCAAGCTCACTGCCGAGAGTGACTTCCAGGTCGATGAGAAGCAGCACACCGCCGTGCTGACCGAAGACGGCGTGCTGCACGCCGAGAAGCTCCTCGGCGGGATCGAGCTGTACGACCCGGCCAACATGGACACGCTGCACGCCGTCAACCAGGCCCTGCGCGCACACGCGCTCTACAAGCTCGACGTCGACTACGTCGTCAAGGATGGCGAGGTGATCATCGTCGATGAATTCACCGGGCGCTTGATGCCCGGACGCCGCTGGTCGGACGGACTGCACCAGGCGGTGGAGGCCAAGGAAGGAGTGAAGATCGAGGCCGAAAACCAGACGCTCGCGACGATCACCTTCCAGAACTACTTCCGCATGTACGACAAGCTCTCGGGGATGACCGGGACGGCGGACACCGAGGCCGCGGAGTTCGAGAAGATCTACGGGTTGGACGTGGTGGTCATCCCGACGAACAAGCCGATGATCCGTATCGACAACGGCGACCTCGTCTACCGCACCGAGCGCGAGAAATTCAACGCCATCGTCGAGGAGATCCGCGAGCTGAACACCAAGGGGCAGCCGGCGCTCGTCGGCACGATCTCCATCGAGAAATCGGAACTCCTGTCGTCGATGCTCAAGAAGCGGGGAGTCCCGCACGTGGTGCTGAACGCGAAGTATCACGAGCGCGAGGCGGAGATCGTGGCGCAGGCCGGGCGCAAGTCGGCCGTGACCATCGCCACGAACATGGCCGGCCGCGGCACCGACATCCTTCTCGGCGGGAACCCCGAGTTTCTCGCCGCCCAGAAGACGAAGGAGATCACCGACCCGGAGGAGAAGAAACAGATCGAGCAGCAGATCGCCGCGCAGTGGCTGCTCGATCACGAGGGGGTCCTTCGCGTCGGTGGGCTGCACATCCTGGGCACTGAGCGGCACGAGTCCCGCCGCATCGACAACCAGCTCCGCGGCCGTTCCGGACGCCAGGGCGATCCCGGCTCGTCGCGCTTCTATCTGTCGCTCGAAGACGACCTGATGCGCATCTTCGGCGGCGAGCGCCTGATGAACTGGATGCAGCGCCTCGGCATGGAGGAAGGCATCCCCATCGAACACCGCATGGTCACCCGGTCGATCAAGCGCGCACAGGAGCAGGTCGAAGGCCGCAACTTCGACGCCCGCAAGCACCTGCTCGAATACGACGACGTGATGAACAAGCAGCGCGAGTAGATTTACACGCTGCGCCGCAGCATCCTCGAGGGACGCGAAGGGAAGGAGTACATCCTCAACGCCGCCGCCGACATCACCGAGTTCCTGGTCGACACCCACGTCCCGACCGACGCGCGCGAACATCCGAACGAGACGGAACTGAACGCCGAGCTGTTCGACTACTTTGGCGTCGATCTCAAGTCGGCACAAGTCGACGTCAACGAGATGCCGCGCGAGACCGTCAAGCAGGTGCTCGTCGACTCCGTCAACACGAAATACGAAGAGCGCGAGAAGGCCGTCGGGCCCGAGATGATGCGCCTGCACGAGAAGTATCTGCTGCTGCAGGTCATCGATCAGCAGTGGAAAGACCACCTGCTCAACATCGACCACCTCAAGGAAGGAATCGGACTACGTGGCTACGGGCAGCTCGATCCGCTCGTCGAGTACAAGAAGGAATCGTTCGAGCTCTTCCAGGAGATGATGGAGCGGATCCAGGAACGCGTGGTGAAGTATCTCTGGCGGATGGAGATCGTCCTGGAGCAGGAGCGCGAGACGGAGCGGGTGCAGCGCTCGCTCCCGCCACAGAAGCCGAAGCAGCAGCCGATGTTCTTCTCCAGCGGCACCACGGAGCCGCAGACCGTCAAGCGCA
>DATFUW010000281.1:0-3714 GCA_035260605.1 Thermoanaerobaculia bacterium
TCCTCGAGCGGCAGCACGACCCGCGCGCGCTCTCCTCGGTCGGCGAACAGCTCGCCGACTTCGATGAATACGACCTGGCGATGCGCATGTACGAGCGCGCCCGTGCGATCCGCCCCAATCCCTTTTTTGACTTCCGCATCGGGCAGCTCCAGATGAACAAGCGGCTGGCGACGAGCTACAGCTCGTACGCGTCGCCGCACTTCACCATCCACTATCCGCCTGATGTCGACTCCAGTACGGCGATCGCCGTGGCTACCGTGCTCGAGGGCGAGCTGCAGCGCCTGCAGAAGTGGGTCGCCGTCCCGAACTTCCGCAAGGTCGTGGTGAACGTCGTCTGGTGGAACGACTTCAAGGCCATCTACACCGGCACCGACGAGATCCTCGGCTTCTACCGCGGCTCGATCACCCTCCCGCTCGCCGGTCTGTACGAACTCTCGCCCGAGGTCGTGGCCATCATCAGCCACGAGCTGCTGCATGCCATGCTGGCGCAGGCCACCAACGATCAGGCGCCGCACTGGTTCCAGGAAGGCCTCGCGCAGCGGATCATGATGCTGCCCGTGTTTCCGAACGCCTTCAACATGTACGACGACGACAAGCTGCTCGCGCTGTCGGTGCTCGATCCGGTGCTGGAGAACGCGCACGATCCGGGGATGGTCGGCGAGGCCTACATCGTCAGCCAGACGCTCATCCGCTATCTGGAATCGAAGTACGGCGCGGGGACGACGGCGAAGCTGATCCAGAGTTTTGCAGCGGGCGCGACGACCGAGGAGGCCATGCAGAGTCTCACCGGCGAGAGTCTCACGTCGCTCGACATCGACTTCCGGACGTGGGGACGCAGCGAGAAACGCGTTTTCGAGAATCCGCCCGGTCCGGTCTATCAGATCGGAGCGGACGAAGGGCAGAAGGCCGAGCCGGTGCAGGTCCGGCCGCGGCTGGGAGGCGGGACGCTGCATCCGTATCCGCCGGTGAAGAAGCCATGACGAATCCGGTCACCATCCACGGCGTGACGTTCACGTTCAAGGGCTTGCTCTTCGCGGCCGCGGTGGTGCAGTGGCTGCTGGTGATCGTGGTGGCGATCGTCACCCCGCGCGCGAAGCGGGCCTGGCGCCGCGCGGAGACGGCGCTGGTGATCAGCACGCTGGTCGCCGGCGGCGCCTGGTACGCCATCCTGATGTACCAGCCGCATCCTCTCGTGCAGCAGGCGGCGATGACCGGCGCGCATCCGCACACCGGATCGTGCGGGACGATCAAGTCGGGGATGTCGCAGTCGGAAGTACAGCAACAGCTCGGAAAGCCCGACCGCATCCGCACCGAGCGCGAGACCCGCGGCCCCGCGGCCGAGGCATGGATCTACGACGACATGCGCTGCGCGATCCACCTGTACGGGAGCAAGGTGGACTCGATCGAATAGGAGCGCGCACTCCGTGGCCCTACCGGACCGCCTTCCTCTCCCCCGTTGCCGTGTCCCAGACCACCAGCGAGTTGCCCGAGCGGCATAGCAGGCGCCGTCCGGACGCCCCAAAGATCGGGACCAGCCCTGTTTCTGTGCGGACCACGCTGCCGCGGTCGATGTCGACGACCTGAGCGGTGTTCGGAGGCGAGCGGCTAATGACGACCAACCGGCCATCACCGGCGTCATCGAGACTCGCCGCGGCCGATTTCGAGATTGGAACGCTCCGCAGCAGCAATCCGTCGGGCGAGAACAACTCCAGCGCGGAACCGGCGACCGCCGCGATCCGCCCATCGTGCAGGAATCGTTTCGCGGTGAACCGCCCGGCAACCGAATGCAGGATGGCGCCCGTCCGCGCATCGACGATCTTGAATCCCGATTCCGACCCACTCAGGGCCTGAGCATGATCGACGCTCATCCAGAAGAGCGGCTTCGGCGATTGTCCGGTCTCCACCAGTCGTCTCCGAACGACGTCGAACTCGAAAATCCGGGATGGCTCGTCACCGGCGCCCACGGCAGCGAAGCGCAAGAGGTCCGGCCGCACGAATTGGAGCATCCAGCCCGCCCTCCGCTGGACGTGCACCGACGCCAGCAGGGCCCGGCGGGGCACGTCGATGACCGACAGAACGTCGTTGAAATCGGTGAACGCGATGCGCGACCCATCCTCCGAGACCACGAACGACGAACGCATCGGAATGTCGACTCCGGTGCTCATCGGACGGGGCCGCGGGACGTCGAGTCGCGCGGACCAGAGTGCCTCCGAGCCGGAGAAAGGAGCGGGCACGGTCCAGTACATCACCTTGCCGTCTCCCGAAAACGCTCCCCAACCCCAAATGCCTCGGAGTCTGACAGCGCGGCCGTTCTCGACGTTGTAGAGGAAGGCTGCGTGGTAGTCGGCGCGGTGGCGCGCTTCTCCGCCAATCACGGCCCACGACCCGGCGGCGGCACGTCCCCACGTCCGCGAGGCGCGCAGATCCGAGGGCCGCACCGAAGTCACCCACAGCACGAATGCACCGAAGAGCAGCAGCTCCGCGCCGATGGCCATCCAGAGAAACTGCGAGAGCTCACGGTGACTTCGCTTGCGGTCCGTGCGCCCTTCGGCGAGCTGCCAGGCACCGGCGGCAATCACCGCCAGGGCGGTGAAGACTCCGAGGCCGATCAGCGAGCGGCGCATCAGCGTCAAGGCGGCGCCGAGCAGCAGCGGGCGGAGAAGGTACAAGAGCGCGGCTCCGCATGCCGCGGCGGCGACGAAGTCGATGACGATCCATGCCGAGTGCGAGCGGACCAGCGTTCCGATCACGTGCGCGATCAGGAACGCGGCGAACGCGATGAGCAGGGCGGCCCGGATGACGCTCGGCGCATCTGCAAGGCTCGTGACCGAGCGCAGCACGCTGGCCACCCCGGCGATCAGCGCGGGGGAGGCGACGATGAGGAACGACCCGCCGATCAGTACCAGGGCGGCCGCCAGCTTGCCGAACCAGATCGCCGCGGCCGGCACCGGGCGCGAGAAGTAGAACGAGAGCCGTCCATCGGACAGCTCGCGGCCGACGATCGTCCCTCCCAGGATCAGCGCGACGGTCGCCGTAAACCCCGCGGCGAAGATCAGCGATGCGATCACCAGCGCGCTGCGCTCCTCGGTCGAGGGGATGCCCGGCAACAGCGGAATGATCAGCGAGAGCAGCGCGAAGGCCGCTGCCGCGAGGAAGACGAACCGTCGCTGCACGATTTCGCGGCGTGCGATCACCAGAGTGCCGTTCATGACCGCGCTCCTTCTCCGGAGACGGCGAGGAAGATGTCTTGCAGCGACATCGCCGAGACTTCGGCATCGGTTCCGCGGAATTGTTCGAAAGCGACGTCGTCGTAGTTCGTCACGATGGCCTCCGCACCGCCGCCCCAGTTGCGCATCAGCGCGGTCCGCAGCGCGCTCTGCTCGAAGGCCACCCGCTTGGCCGCGAAACGGATCCGGCGGAAGCGCGCCTTCAGCGTTTCCAGTTCCTCCTGCAGCACGAGCCGGCCGTTCTTCAGGATGGCCACGCGATCGGCGAGCGCTTCGATCCCGGCGAAATCGTGCGTGGTGAGGAAGACCGTGATGCCGCGATCGGCGAGCTCGGTGATCACTTCCTCGAACAGCGCCTTCCGGGCCACGACGTCGAGTCCGAGCGTGGGGTCGTCGAGCACCAGAAGGTCGGGCGACGCGGCTAGCGCGAGCGCCAGCAGCACCTCCTTCTTCTGCCCCTTCGACAGCGTGCCGAA
The DNA here is from genome assembly GCA_035260605.1 of Thermoanaerobaculia bacterium. Classification (GTDB taxonomy): domain Bacteria; phylum Acidobacteriota; class Thermoanaerobaculia; order Gp7-AA8; family Gp7-AA8; genus Gp7-AA10. Next base: position 3,704 of record DATFUW010000281.1, read on the forward strand.
GCGCGCACGGC
>DATFUW010000282.1:0-2399 GCA_035260605.1 Thermoanaerobaculia bacterium
AAGGCGCGGATGCGCGGCGTGGAGGGATTCCAGAAGACCGTCGCGATCAAGAAGATCCTGCCGCACCTCTCCGACAACCAGGACTTCATCGACATGTTCATCGATGAAGCGAAGCTGGCGGCGCAGCTCACGCACAACAACATCATCCACATTTACGACCTCGGCAAGATCCAGAGCTCGTACTACATCGCCATGGAGTACGTCGATGGGTGCGATCTGAAGACGATTCTCAACCAGGCGCGGGAACGCGTGCAGCCGCTCACCCCGGAGCTCTCCGTTTTCATCGCTTCGAAGATCGCCGCGGCGCTCGACTACGCGCACCGCAAGCGCGACTTCGAAGGGAAGGATCTCGGGCTGGTGCACCGCGACGTCTCGCCGCAGAACGTGCTCATCTCGAAGGAAGGGGACATCAAGCTGTGCGACTTCGGGATCGCCAAGGCGGCCTCGAAGGCTTCCCACACCCAGGCCGGCGCGCTGAAGGGAAAGCTGCAGTACATGTCGCCCGAACAGGCGTGGGGAAAACCGATCGACCGGCGCTCCGACGTCTTCGCCCTGGCGACCGTGCTGTTCGAGATGCTCACCGGGCGCCAGCTCTTCACCGGCGAGAACGAGATCTCGATCCTCGAGCAGGTGCGTGAGGCACGCGTCGAACCGCCGTCGAAATCCAACGACGAGGTCCCGCCGGAAATCGACCGCATCGTCCTCAAGGCCCTGCAGCTCGAGCCGGCGAACCGCTACGAAACCGCCGGCGACATGGCGCGCGATCTCGATTCCGTCCTCTACGAGATGAAGCCGACGCCGACGAGCGCCGATCTGGCCATCTACATGCACCGGCTGGAGAGCTCGCCGGTCGTCGCGCACGCGGTCGAGCCGGAGCCCGCCGCCGCTGTTCCGGCCGCCGCACCGCCCACGCCCTCGCCGGCCACTGGGGCCGCGTCGACGCCGCCCGGCGTGGTGATGCCGACGTGGGAGGAGCGACGCCCGAAGAAGCGATCGATGGCCGTGCCGCTCTCCATCGCCGCGGTCGTCGTCCTCGCCGCAGCCGGAGGCGGCTATTTCGTGCTGCGCGGACGGACTTCATCCGCGACGCCGGCGCAGATCACCCCTGCCTCCACGAAAGCGGATCTCGTCTCTCCACCGGCGCCACGGCCGGCCGCGAACACGACGCCGGCACCGCAACGGCAGGCCGACACGGCGGGGGGCGCGCCGGCCGCCGCGACGTCGACCCAGGCGGCGATCGATCCGGCGAAAGTGGATGCGGAAGTGCAGAAGCGGCTCGCTGCAGAGCGGGCGAAACTCGAACAGGAGCTGCGTGCCAAAGAACAGCAGGCGGCCGCTGCCGCCCCTCCCGCGCCGATTCTGACCCGCCGCCCGGTCCAGCCGGCGCAGCAGCCGATCATTCCTCAACCACAGCAACCGGCCGTGACCCAGAGCCAGGCGCCGGCCGCCGCGCCGCAGGTGGTGCCGCCACCCGCCGCGACGCAGACCGTCGCAGAGCAGCCGGTCCCGGTCCCGCAGCAACCGAAGACCCGCGAGGGCGATCTCGTTCCCTCCGGCAGTGAGGACGTCGTGGCGCGCATGACGCAGCGCGGCAACTTTCCCTATCCGCCGATGGCGCGGATGGAGCGCATCGAAGGGACGATCCTCGTCGGCGCGCTCATTTCGGAGACCGGCCACGTGCTGCAAGTGAAAGTCATCCGCCCGCTCAAACGCGACTTCGGATTGAACGATGCGGCGATGGAAATCGTGCGCCGCTCGACCTTTTCGCCACCGATGAAAGACGGCGTGCGCGTCAAGGCTTGGACCACGGTGCCCGTAGACTTTAAGTTATAATCGTGTGGCGCCGGCAATGCAGCGCCGGCTCTCCAGCAGGCGGATGTGGAGCGCCGGCTCTCCAATGTAGCGCCGGCTCTCCAGCCGGCGGATGTGTATCGCCGGCTCTCCAATGTAGCGCCGGCTCTCCAGCCGGCGGATGTGTATCGCGGGCTTCGGCAAGTCGAAGTTCGGAGGGTGTGGTCGATGGCGATCCTCACGGATCAGCAGCGCAAGTTCTATGAAACGACGCTCCAGGTCACCCGCCAGGAGATCAACGACCTGAAGGAGCAGATCGAGGAAGAGCTGGCCAAGGTCAAGGACCGCATCTCCGAATTGCAGAACGCCATCAACGCCTCCAAGCAGATGTACGCCGCCGCCTGCTCCCGCCTTGGCATCGCGAACGATCTCGATGACGAAGAGGGCGGCGGGGAGTGAGGAACGTGGAACGATGAACGTCGAACGATGACCGATGAACAGGGGGAAGGCGTTCATCGTTCATCGCGCATTGCTCATCGCTCTGGTCGCGCTGTGTTGTGCGAGATCGCCGGTCATCCCTTCCCACCCCACCCGCGTCGTCTCGCTCG
>DATFUW010000283.1:0-7737 GCA_035260605.1 Thermoanaerobaculia bacterium
CCGGGCGGAGCAGGACGAAGAGCACCCACAGAACGATGACTGCACAGACGAGCAGCAGCAGCTCCGTGGCGATGTGGAAGCGCCACAGCGGCTCCGCCGCCCGGATCCGGGCCGCCGTGGCCGCCGGATCGTCGGGCACGATCAAGCGGCCGCGCACGAACGCCTCGCCGAAGATGCCGATGGCGATGATGACCAGATAGAGCGCCCCGCCGAACCGTGCGAGCACCCGCGGCGACGCGGCCGTTCTCCCGTGACCCATCTGCATCACTCCTCCGATTCGTCTTCGCCGGCAGAGCGCCCCTTCCACTGGTGATACAGCCACACCGCCAGGCCGGCCACCACGAGGATGAGCAGACCCCACCGCTCGATGTGTGCGGCCCGGCCCAGGACTGACTCCACCGCCCGGCCAAAAAAGTAGCCCGCGCCGCCGATGATCACCCCCCAGACGATGCACGTCAGCGCCTCGTAGGCCAGGAACATCGCCGTCGGAATGCGGGAGATACCGATGATCACGGCGCACGTGATCCGCAGTCCGTACAGCCACTGCGTGATGAAGATCGCCGGGGCGCCGTAGCGTTCGAAGATGCGGATCCCCTTCCCGAAGTGCCGCTTCAGCCGCGGGAACTTGTCGAGCAGCTTCACTCCCTGCGTCCGCCCCAGCCAGAACCAGAAGACGTGTCCGGCGTAGGCCCCCGACGCCGCGACCAGGATCACCGGCAAGATCTGCAAATAGCCGCGCTCGGCAAAGAATCCGGCCATGACCAGAATCGTCTCCCCCTCGAGGAAGGTACCGACGAAGACGGCCAGATAGCCGAAGTCATGGAGCAGTTGTTCAGGCGACATGATCAGCGCCGGATCTGCAAGAATCCGGTTCGTCCGGTGAAATAACCCCGGCCAGCGTAGCATTGACCTCTGGACAGGAGGTCTCATGAAAGCGCTGCCGCTCGCAGTCTCGGTGCTCATGGTCGCGGGTCCGCTGCTCGCCTCCACCGCGGAGAAGGAACCGAAAAAAAACACGGCGACGAAGAGCAGCACCGTGTCCGCCTCCGCGCCCACCGGGGACTCCCCGCTCGTGGCGCTGGCCAGGGCCACCGGCCGTCTCGGAAAGAAGCCGACGAACCTGATCACGAACGAGACGCTGGTCAAGACCGGCGGTCATCTCACCACGACGAAGTACATCACGCAATTGCCGCCGGTGACCACCGAGCCGGACACGAAGGAGACCGCCGAAGCGAAGGCCCTCGCTGCACGCAAGGCGAAGGAAGAGGCCGAGGAGAAGGCGAAGAAGGAAGAGGCGGCGAAGGCCGCCGCGACGGCCCGCCGGGCCGCCGCCGACTACTACGGCGAGGACGCCGAGACGCGCATCGATGACCCCGCGGCGCAGGAGCACGTGATGCAGCAGAGCACCTCGACCGCGGCGCCGCAGCAGACGACGACCCAGAAGCCGCCGCGGTAGGGCCCATCACCCCGTTTCCGATTTCAGAGATCGCGACATCAGCCGCTGGATCGCAGCCTTCGGCGACTCATCTTCGTAGAGCACGCGCACCATCTCCGCGGTGATCGGCATCTCGATGCCGTGTCGCTCGGCCAGCTCTTTCGCCGCGCGCGCCGTCTTGACGCCCTCGGCCACGAATTTCGAGTCGTCGAGGATCGCCGCGAGCTTCTTTCCCTGGCCGAGCGCCACGCCGACGCTGCGGTTCCGCGACAGCGACCCGGTGCAGGTCAGGACGAGATCGCCCATCCCTGCGAGTCCGGCGAACGTCTCGGGACGTCCTCCCAGGGCCACGCCCAGGCGCGTGATCTCGCGCAGGCCGCGCGTGATCAGCGCCGCGGTGGTGTTCGACCCGAGCCCCAGGCCTTCGAGCACGCCGGCGGCGATGGCCACGACGTTCTTCAGCGCGCCGGCGAGTTCCACGCCGACGACGTCGGTCGAGTTGTACAGCCGCAGCGTCCCGCAGGAGAGCGCACGCTGCATTGCTTCGGCGAAGTGCGGATCGGCCGATGCCACCACGGCCGCCGTCGGATCTCCGCGCGCCGTCTCCAGCGCGAATGTCGGCCCGGAGAAGACGGCGAAGGCGCGGAGCCGGTCGCCGAGCACGGAGGCGGCCACCTCCGACATCCGCTGATGCGAATCGACCTCCAACCCTTTGGTCGCGGAGATCATCGTCACCGGACGCCGCAGCGACGGCGCGAGCTGTTCGAGCACGCCGCGGTAGTAGTGGCTGGGGACGATCATGAAGAGCGTGTCGCTGAATTCGGCTGCCGCGGCCAGCGAGGTGGTGGCTCGGGTGTCGCGGGCCAGCGGGATCCCACGCAGGTATTTCGGATTCGTGCCGCCGGAGTCGATGGCCGCGGCGACATCGGCATCGTGCGCCCAGAGCAGCACCTCGTTTCCGCACCGCGCGGCGACCACCGCCATCGCCGTGCCGAACGATCCCGCGCCGACGATGGAGATCTTCACTTCCGCTCTCCGAACCGGCGTTCCTCGCCGCGCGTGAGCCGCGCGATGTTGGTGTGATGTTTGAGGATCACGGCGATGACGATGGCGATGCTGACCACGATCGACCAGAACGGCGCGTGCACCAGGAAGCGGAGGAAGATTGGAATCGACGCGGCGCTGATCATCGAGGCCAGCGAGACGAACCGCGTGGCCACGAGCACGATCAGGAAGACGATCGCCCCGGCAGCGACGGCGATCGGGTCGAGCGCCAGAAACACGCCCGTCGCCGTGGCCACCCCTTTCCCGCCGTGGAATCGCAGCCAGACCGGGAACATGTGCGCCAGCACGGCGAGCAGGCCGCAGAGCGCGATCCAGAAGGCGCGCGAATGGATCGGCGAGGCATCCATCCCCATCGGCACCGGCCACTCGGGGCGCGCGCTCACCCACCGGGCGATGGCCACGACCGCGTAGCCTTTGGCGATGTCGAGCAGCAGGGCGATGATCCCGGCCAGACGCCCGGCCGCGCGCGCGGCGTTCGTGGCCCCGACGTTCCGGCTGCCGTGCTGCCGGATGTCGGTCCCGGCCTTCACCTTCACCACCAGAAAGCTGAAGGGGATCGACCCGAGCGCGTAGGCGATGACGATCAGCCCGGCGATCAGCATTCGCCGCGCACTCTACCCCGGATGCGCGAGATTTTCGACCGCCCGGCGCAGGGACGGGGGATCGATCGCCGGATAGCGAACCAGCTCCCCCGCGACCTGCTCGAACAACTCGCGCAGGCGCCGCGGATCGACCAGCTCCTCCCGAACCATGGCCTCCACGTCGGACAGGTCTTTCCGATGGCCTCGTTCCAGCTTCGACAACGCCTGCGAGTAGAAATCGTAGTGGTAGAACGCCAGGAGGCCCTCCTGTGCGATGAAGAGGCTCCGCTCCTGCCATCCCGGCAGCTGGGGAACGAAATCAGCGGGAGAGGCGAACTCCACGTTGATCTGCAGTTTCTCTTTGAGATCCGGCAGCGCCCGCAGAATCCGGTCGCGTTCCGGAACGATCTTCACGTCGATGTCGACCGTGCTCAGGCGCCAATGCCGCAGCACGGCGCTCGCCCCGCCGGTGAGGTAGACGCTGCCGCGTTCGTCTGCATTCGCAGCGATGGCCCGCATGAAGGCGCGGAGTCGCGGCTCGTCTACGGGCGAACGCATTCCGCGGCGCGCTCGAAGCTGACCAGCGAACGGATCAGCGCGTTGTATCGGGAATGCGCCGAGTCGGAGTCCTCGGCAGCGAGCTTCTCGTACAGGCGATCCTCGGGGAAGAACGGCACATCGGGGACGTCGAGTCCGATCCGCCGCAGGCGCGGCGCGCCGATCAACACCAGGAGCGCGGGGACCGACTCCACGCCGCGCTCGAGGTCTGCCAGTCCGGCGCGGATCAGTTCCGCACTGGGGAGGGCGTCCGGGATCTCCACGGGGTCAGTGTACGCGCGAAAAGCCCGCGAATGCCTGGTCGAGGTCGGCGATCAGGTCGCCTGCGTCCTCGATGCCCACGGAAATGCGCACCAGTCCCGGCGTGATGCCCAGCCGATGCCGGTCGGCTTCCGGAACCGAGGCGTGGGTCATCGACTCCGGATGGGAGATCAGCGTCTCCACACCACCGAGCGACTCTCCGAGCGAGCAGAGGCGCAGACGATTGAGGAACTTCGCCGCGTTTTCCTTCGATCCCAGATCGAACGAGATCATCGCCCCGAAGCCCTTCATCTGGCGCTTGGCCAGCGCATGTTGCGGATGCGACGGGAGGCCGGGGTAGTAGACCTTCCGCGCCTTCGGCTGGTGTGTGAGATGGTCGGCGACGGCGCGGCCGTTTTCCTCGTGGCGCTGCATGCGCACGGCGAGGGTCTTCACGCCGCGCAGGACCAGCCAGGAATCGAAGGGCGAGAGGATGGCGCCGACCGCGTTCTGCAGGAACCCGATCCGTTCGGCGATCTCGTCGGAGTTCGAGATCACCGCGCCGCCGACCGAGTCGGAGTGCCCGTTGAGGAACTTCGTCGTGGAGTGCACCACGATGTCGGCACCGAGCTCGATCGGCCGCTGCAGGTAGGGCGAGCAGAAGGTGTTGTCGACGACCACCAGCGCTCCGCGCGCGTGCGCCACCTCGGCGCAGGCGGTGATGTCCGTGAGGGTCATCATGGGGTTCGTGGGCGTCTCCAGATAGACGATCTTCGTGCTCGGGCGCATCGCCGCGCGGAGGGCATCGACCTTCGACGTGTCGACATACGTGAACTGCAGGCCGAACTTCTCCAGCACGCGGCTGAAGAGGCGGTAGGAGCCGCCGTACATGTTCTCGCCCGCCACGACGTGATCGCCCGACTGCAGCATGCGGAAGACCACGTCGATCGCCGACATGCCCGAGGCGAAGCAGTGGCCGTGCTTGCCGCGCTCCAGGGCCGCGAGGTTCGCCTCGAGCACGCTGCGCGTCGGGTTCTTCGTCCGCGCGTACTCGAATCCCTTGTTCTCGCCCAGCCGCGGCTGGACGTAGGTCGACGTGGCGAAGATCGGATAGGTGACCGCGCCGGTCACCGGTTCGGGCGACTGCCCGGCGTGGATACAATCGGTCGAAAAGCCCATGATCTCGCTCCTGAACAACTACCCTATTTCCACTTCGTGAAGATGCCCTTCGACATGTAGCGCTCCGCGCCGTCGGGAATCAGCGTCACGACCCGCTTGCCCGGCCCGAGCCTCTGCGCGACCTGCAGCGACGCGGCGACGTTGGCCCCCGATGACGATCCGCCGAGAATCCCCTCCTCGGCGGCCAGGCGGGCGACCATGGCGAAGGCGACCGGATCGGTGATGGTGATGATCTCGCTGGCCAGCGAGAGGTCGAGCACCGGCGGGATGAACGAGTTGCCGATCCCCTCCACCTCATGCGGTCCTTTTTCGCCGCCGGCGAAGACGGATCCCTGCGGCTGCACGACGGCGCACCAGACCGACGGCAGGCGTTCGCGCAAATAACGGGCGACACCGGTGAAGGTGCCACCGGTGCCTGCCCCGGCCACGAAGCCGTCGATGCGCCCGTCCATCTGCTCGAAGATCTCCGGCGCGGTCGTTTCGTAATGGGCCTCGCTGTTGTAGGGATTGGCGAACTGCTGGGGGACGTAGGAGTTCGGGACCTCGCGCGCGAGCTGCTGCGCGCGGTCGATCGCTCCCTGCATCCCGTCCTCCTTCGGCGTGAGCACGACCTGCCCGCCGAGAGCCTTCATCACTTCCCGCTTCTCGACCGAGAAATGCTCGGGAACGCAGAGGATGACGCGAAAGCCCATGCGCACGCCGGCCAGGGCCAGACCGATTCCGGTGTTGCCGGCGGTCGGTTCGATGATCGTGCCGCCCGGGTTGAGCAGACCGTCGCGTACGGCGCGTTCGATCATCCCCACGCCGATGCGGTCCTTGATCGATCCGCCCGGTTCCAGGAACTCGAGCTTCACGAAGATGTCGGCGTGGCGCGGCGAGGGGATGGCGCCGAGCTGCAGCATCGGCGTGTTCCCCACGAGATCGAGAATGCTGCGGACGGGCTGCGAGAGCGGACGCGGCAAAGCGGCGGGATTCTAGCAGGCTGCAAAAAGAAACGGCGGGCGAAATCGCCCGCCGTGGTTGTCGATTCGTCGGATTCGGAATTACGCCCAGCTCGTGGAACGCGACTGGGTGCGGCGCTGGTTGTAGCAGTCGCGGCAGTAGACTGGCTTGCCACTCACCGGGGTGAAGGGGACCTCGGTGGCCACGCCACAACTGTCGCACGTGACGCTGACCATCGTACGTTCGCGCGATCCGCCGCTGCCCTCGCGGGCCGTCTTTCGCTTGTCGCGGCAATTCTTGCAGCGCTTCGGCTCGTTGGTGAAACCACGTTCTGCGTAGAACGCCTGTTCATTCTTGCTGAATACGAACTCCTGTCCGCAATCAGCGCACGTGAGACTCTTGTCATTGAAGGTATCCATGAACGTTCGATCTCCTAAATTCCTTTGAAACGATAGTGCCGCAGCGCAGAACACGTGCGGGGTGCCGCGACTTGTTGCCCCCGCAAATTGGTTTCACGACGAATGACTTGCGAACCGACCCCCTTCCAACCGAGTGCACACCACAACCCTGGTGCGCTCTGCGGTTCCGGAGCATCTCATGTTGGATTCCGTTGCAGCCTTTTAACATAGCTGTCTGAATGAAGGCAATGCACACACACGGTACTCAAAATAAGATTCGAATCGGGCCTGCCGGATGGAGTTACCAGGATTGGGAGGGGGTCGTTTATCCGCCCCACGGCTCGCGATTCGATCCCCTCGCCTATCTGGCGTCGTTCTTCGACACAGTGGAGGTCAATTCGCCTTTCTATCGCATCCCGCCGCCGACGCACGCAAAGAGCTGGGTCCGCCGCGTGGGCGCCAATCCCCACTTCAAATTCACGACGAAGGTCTTCCGCGGCTTCACGCACGAAGCCGAACCGTTCAAAGAGGCGGACGTGAAGGCCTTTCGCAATTACCTCGATCCAATGGCCGACGCACAGCGGCTCGGCGCCGTGCTGTTGCAGTACCCCTGGAGCTTTCGCAACATGCCGGACAACGAAGAGAAGCTGGAGAAAACCTTTCGGGCCTTCGACGGCTATCCGCTTGCGGTCGAAGTCCGGCACGCATCGTTTCAGAACGACGACTTCGCGCGGTTCCTCGACGGGCACAATGTCGCCTGGGTCGACGTCGACCAGCCGCTCTTTCACGATTCGGTCAAACCGGCCGACACCGTGACCGGCCCGGTCGGATACGTCCGGCTCCATGGCCGTAACTACGAGAAATGGTTCTCACACGCCGAGTCGTGGGAGCGTTACGACTATCTCTATAGCAAAGAGGAACTCGCTCCCTGGGTCGAGCGCATCCGCGCCATGGCAGAGCGGAAGGAGACGTATGTGATCACGAACAATCACTTCCGCGGTCAGGCGATCGTCAATGCGGGGGACCTCGAGGCGGCGCTGGGACAGGAGGTCGAGTTGCCGGCGCAATTGAAAGCGGTGTATGGGGATCGCGTGTAGTGGAGTCACCCACGTTCATGCGTAAGAAACGCGTCGTCGGCACGGCCGGGCACATCGATCACGGAAAGACGGCGCTGGTGAAGGCACTCACCGGCGTGGACACCGACCGTCTGCCCGAGGAGAAGCGGCGCGGGATCACGATCGACCTCGGCTTCGCGAGCTGGTTCACCGAGGGGTATCAGATCGGATTCGTCGACGTTCCGGGACACGAACGGTTCGTCAAGAACATGCTCGCCGGCGCG
>DATFUW010000284.1:0-3765 GCA_035260605.1 Thermoanaerobaculia bacterium
CGGCCGCAGCCGCGTGCCGAGTCCCGCCGCCAGAATCATGGCTTTCATCGCCGGCCGCTCACAGATCTTCGGGAGCGAAGACCATGTTTTCCGGAAGGTCGCTCCGCGTTCGCCGCGCGGTCCGGTAGAGATCCGCGTAGGTCTGGCGAACCGCCTGGTCCATGGCGATCCCCAGATCGGCGGCCAGAGAACGGATCAGATCGGCCGAGCCCTCGATCTCGAAATATTCGCCGATCGGCGTGCGGTCGAGAACGATCTCCACGTCGCGCACGTGCCACACCTCGCGGAACTTCTGGTAGCGGAAGACCGGCTTGAAGCCGAGCGCGTCGAGCAGCTCGATGGCCAGCTCGAAACTCTCCACCCCGGTCTGCACTTCCTCGCGTGTCTTGATCCCTCCTTCCATCGACATGGGGCCCTTGTAGGTGACGATGGAGTACTTGCCGAACTTGCGCACGCGCAGCAATGCGCCTTTCGTGCGCAGCTCGCCGCGGCGGTCGAGCACGATGTTGTCCTCGAACGTCTCCGCGTAGAGCCGCTGCGCGCCGATGTCGTGCAGTCTGCGGGTCAGCTCCGCGCGGTTGTGGAGGGGGAATTTGACTTCGATTTCCTGGGCCATCTCAGTCCTGAAGCACCGCCACGCCCGGCAATTGCTCGCCGGCGATGAACTCCAGCGAAGCGCCGCCGCCCGTGGAGATGTGGCTGATCCGGTCGGCGTAGCCCGAGCGCTTCACGGCCTCGACCGATTCGCCCCCGCCGACGACGCTCACCGCGTCCGCCTCGGCGATGGCCCGGGCCATGGCCATCGTCCCCGCGGCGAAGGCCTCCTTCTCGAACATGCCCATCGGCCCGTTCCAGAAGATCGTCCGTGCCTGCTTCAACTGCGCGTCGAATGCGGCGACGGTGCGCGGGCCGATGTCCAGAGCTTTTTGCGTTTCCGCGAGTCCCTTGCCGGCGTCGGCGACGGTGGAGTCTTCCAGCACGAGGTCCGACGGCAGGACGATCGCCGCGCGGTGCGTTCCGCCGAGGATCTGCTTCGCCAGCGCGATCGACCCGACATCGACGAGCGAGGCGCCCATCTTCACTCCGCGTGCCGCGAGGAACGTGTTGGCCATGCCGCCGCCGATCAGCAGCGTGTCGGCAAGACCGACCAGCGCCTGGAGGGCCTCGATCTTGCCGGCGATCTTCGCGCCGCCGAGCAGCGCCACGAAGGGACGCTCCGGCGCGGTGGTCACCTTCTGCAGGAACTCGATCTCTTTGGCCATCAACAGCCCGCCGGCGATGGCGTCGCGGGGAAAGAGGCGGGGGAGGGCGTCGATCGACGCATGCGCGCGGTGGCTGGCGCCGAAGGCGTCGTTGACGTACAGATCGGCGAGCTTCCGCAACTGCTCCGCGAAGCCGCGGTCGTTCTTCTCCTCCCCCGCATGGAAGCGGAGATTCTCGAGCAGCAGCAGTTCTCCCGGCCGGAGCTGCGAGGCCTTGCGCTCCGCGTCTGAGCCGATGCAGTCGGAGGCCCACTGCACGTCGGCGCCGATCAGCTCGGCGAGTTTCGCGCGCACCGGGGCGAGCGAGTATTGCTCGTTGCGCTGCCCCTTCGGCCGGCCGAGGTGGCTGGCGAGCACCACGGAGGCGTCGCGCTCGCGCAGCAGGCGGAGGGTGGGCAGCGTCTCCTCGATCCGCGTGGCGTCCGCGACCGTGCCGCCGTCGAGCGGCACGTTGTAGTCGACGCGATCGAAGACACGGCGATTGCGGAGCTGGAGCTGGTCGACGGTGCGGATGGTGATCATCGCGCCGCGAGCGACTCCTGCCGCACGCGCGCCACGTAGGCGATCAAATCGAGGATGCGGTTCGAATATCCCCACTCGTTGTCGTACCAGGCGAGGATCTTGTGCATGTGCGGGTCGACGGAGCGCGTGAACGTGGTGTCGACGATCGAGGAATGCGGGTTGCCGTTGAAGTCGACCGACACGAGTTGCTCGTCGGAGTAGGTGAGGATGTTGCGCAGCGGTCCATGCGCGGCCTCCCGCACGACGGTGTTGATCTCCTCGGCGCTGGTGGCCTTCTCGGTGTGGAACGTCAGATCGACGAGCGAGACGTTGGGCGTCGGAACGCGCACCGAGATGCCGTCGAACTTCCCCTTGAGCTCCGGCAGCACCAGGCCCACGGCCTTCGCCGCGCCGGTCGTGGTGGGGATCATCGACAGCGCCGCGGCGCGCCCGCGGCGGAGGTCCTTGTGCGGCAGGTCGAGGATTTCCTGGTCGTTCGTGTACGAGTGCACCGTGGTCATGATGCCCATGGTGATGCGGAAGCGCTCGTGGAGCACCTTGGCCACCGGCGCCAGGCAGTTCGTGGTGCACGAGGCGTTGGAGATGACCGTGTGCTCGTTCGGGTGGAAGGCGTTCTCGTTCACGCCGATGCAGATCGTCACGTCGGCGTCCTTCGACGGAGCGGAGATGATCACGTGCTCCACCCCGCGGCGCAGATGCCGCGACGCCTTTTCCTTCGACGTGAAGCGCCCGGTCGACTCCACCACGATCTCCACGCCGAGGTCGCCCCACGGAATCTCGGCGGGATCGGGAGTGGCGAAGACGCGCAGTTCTTTCCCATCGATGGTGATGCCGTTCGCCGTGTGGCGGACTTCGTTGTCGATCGTGCCGTGCACGGAGTCGTATTTCAGCAGATAGGCGAGCGTCGCCGCGTCGGTGAGATCGTTCACCGCCACGAATTCGACGTCGGTCTTTCCGGCCAGCGCCGCGCGGACCACGTTGCGTCCGATGCGCCCGAAGCCGTTTACTCCAACCTTGACCATGGGTCCTCCATCACGAGCGGGTAGTATAGATCGGTGACCGTCGAACCGATCCGATGGCGCGGTGATTCGCTGCAACTTCTCGACCAACGCCGCCTTCCGCGCGAGATGATCTACGTCGACTGCCGCGATGCGCACGAGGTGGCCGCGGCAATCCGCGACATGACCGTGCGCGGCGCGCCGGCCATCGGCGTCGCCGCGGCATACGGGATGGCACTGGCGAAGCTCCGCGGCGACGACCTCGGCAGCGCCGCCGAGGAACTCTGCGCCGCCCGTCCCACCGCCGTGAACCTCGCCTGGGCCGTGGCCCGCATGCTGCGCGCGCACGGAGGACCCTCCGAAGCCGAGGCCATCCACCGCGAGGACCTCGAAGCGAACCACAGGATCGGCCGCTACGGTGCCGAGCTCCTCGGCGAAAAGGCCACCATCCTCACGCATTGCAACGCCGGCGCGCTGGCTACCGCAGGATACGGCACCGCCCTCGGCGTGGTGCGCGCCGCGGTGGAGGCCGGGAAGACGATCGCCGTCTTCGCCGATGAGACCCGTCCCTATCTGCAGGGCGCGCGCCTCACCGCCTGGGAGCTGCAACAGGAAGGGATCGACGTCACCCTGATCACCGACAACATGGCCGGTCATTTCTTCCAGCAGGGGAAGTTCGATGCGGTGATCGTCGGAGCGGACCGCATCGCCGCGAACGGCGACACGGCAAACAAGATCGGCACGTACACCGTGGCAGTGCTGGCGCAGGTGCACGGCGTTCCGTTCTACATCGCCGCGCCGCTCTCGACCATCGATCCGGCCACGCCCGACGGCAGCCGCATCCCGATCGAGGAGCGGAGCGCGGCCGAGGTGGTGAAGATCGGCGGCGCGCAGATCGCTCCCGACGGAATCGCCGTGCGTCATCCCGCATTCGACGTGACGCCGGCGCGGCTGATCACGGCCATCATCACCGACCGGGGCGT
>DATFUW010000285.1:0-9679 GCA_035260605.1 Thermoanaerobaculia bacterium
GACTACAAGCGGCTGCTGGCCTACTCCAGCGTGGAGCACATGGGCATTCTGGTTCTGGGAATCGGGATCGGCGGGGCGGGGATCTTCGCCGCGCTGCTGCATGTCATCAACAACGCGTTTGGCAAAGCGGTGCTCTTCCTCGCCGCGGGGAACATCCATCGCGCCTTCAAGAGCAAGCGGCTGGAGGACGTCACCGGCGCGCTGCGCCGCGTCCCGCTCTCCGCCGCGCTCTTCGTCGCCGGGTTCTTCGCCATCACCGGCTCGCCCCCGTTCGGGCCGTTCGTCAGCGAACTGTCGGTGCTCCTCGCGGCCATCGGACGCCATCGCTACGTGATCGGCGCGCTCTATCTCTTTCTGCTGGCGGTGGTCTTCATCGGCATGGGGAGCACCGTGTTCGCGGTCGTGCAGGGGAACCCGCCCGAGGATCCCGCAGGGACGGGATTCCGTGATTCGGCGTCGAAGACCGTTCCGATCTTCGCCGCGCTGGGGCTCGTGCTGTTGATGGGCATCTGGATTCCGGCACCGGTCTCCGCGCTGCTGCACGACGCGGCGCGGTTCCTGGGGGGATCATGAACGGCGCGTTCCTGGTGCGGCGCAACGCGGAGCCGGCCCTTCTCGACGATGTAGCGGTCGTGCGGATCACGCAGTTCCGGACGGCGCTGCTCGACGCGATCAACGACGAGTGCCGCGTCGTCTCGTTCTTCGGCCGTCGGAATGGCGATCGCATCGAGCTCGTGGCGGTCGTCGCCGAAGACGCCGGGGGCGAGCTGGGGTTCCTCCGCACCGTGCTCGATGCGCCGCGGTTCGAGTCGCTGACGCCGGAATGCCCGCAGGTCCATCTGTTCGAGCGGGAGATCGCCGAGCAATTCGGCGTCGAACCGGCGGGCCATCCGTGGTTGAAACCGGTCCGCGATCCGATGGCCACGAAGTTCTTCCGCGTCGAGGGCGACGAGGTGCACGAAGTCGGTGTCGGACCCGTGCACGCCGGAGTCATCGAGCCGGGGCACTTCCGTTTCCAGTGCCACGGCGAACACGTCTTTCACCTCGAGATCGCACTTGGCTATCAGCACCGCGGGATCGAGCGGGCGCTGGCCGGGGGCCCGTCGAAGAAGACGATCCCGATGATGGAGACGGCGGCGGGCGACACGACGATCGGACACACGCTGGCGTACTGCCAGGCGGTCGAGGGGCTCGCGGGAGTGAAGCCGCCGGCACGCGCGCACGCGCTGCGCGGGATCGCGCTGGAGATCGAGCGCCTGGCGAACCATACCGGCGACCTCGGCGCGCTCAGCGGCGACGTGGCCTACCTGCCGGCCGCCTCGTTCTGCGGCCGTCTGCGCGGCGACTACCTCAATCTCACCGCCGAGTTGTGCGGTTCGCGGTTCGGCCGCGGATTCGTGCGGCCCGGCGGCGTGCAATTCGATCTCCCCGCCGAGCGCGCCGGCGCCGTCGCCAGGCGGCTCGACGTTGCCACGCGCGACGCCGCCGCGGCCATCGCCCTCTTGTGGCAGACGCCGACGGTGATGGAGCGCTTCGAGTCCACCGGCACCGTGGAGACCGACACGTGCGAGGAGATCGGCATGGTCGGTGTCGCCGCGCGCGCTTGCGGACGGGGAATCGACGTGCGCCACGACTTTCCGTTCGGCATCTTCCGCTTCGTCCACGTGCCGGTCATGACCGCACATCACGGCGACGTCAACTCGCGCGCCGTCGTCCGCTGGCTGGAGATCCAGCGCTCCGCCGAATTCGTCGCCGAGCAGTTGGCGATGCTCCCGGCCACGCCGGTGCTCGCCGCCGCTCCTGTTCGCCCCGCCCCCGGCTGCATCATCGCTTCGCTGACCGAGGGATGGCGTGGCGAGATCTGCCACGTGGCCATCACCGGCGACGACGGCCGCTTCACGCGCTACAAGATCACCGATCCGTCGTTCCATAACTGGTTCGGCCTGGCGCTCGCGCTGCGCGGCGGTGAGATCTCCGATTTCCCGCTCTGCAACAAGAGCTTCAACCTCTCTTACTGCGGACACGATCTGTGAAAGTCGAATGCTGAAAGCACTGATTGCTCGGGCCCGGCAGGGACATCGGACGATGACTTACCCGGACGGAACGCCACCGGCGCTGCCGGCGCATTTCCGCGGGGCGCCGGAGATCGATGCCGCGAAGTGTCCGGACGGATGTGCGGTCTGCGCCGAAGCCTGTCCCACCGACGCGATCACGGGGGCGGGACCGAACATCGGGATCGACCTGGGGCGCTGCCTCTTCTGCCCGGAATGCGAAGCGGCGTGTCCGCAAGGGGCGATCCGCTTCGGCAGCGATTACCGGCTGGCGGCGCGCACGCGCGGCGATCTGCAGTCCCTCGCCGGCGAAGAGCGGAAGCTCGCGGAACGGCTCGACGATGCGCTCCGCCGGCTCTTCGGCCGCTCGCTGAAACTGCGCGTGGTCAGCGCGGGCGACTGCAACGCCTGCGCGTCGGACGTGAACGTCCTCTCCACCATCGGATGGGACATCGGCCGGTTCGGGATCGAGATCGTGGCCTCGCCGCGCCATGCCGACGGCCTGCTGGTCGTCGGACCGGTGACGGAGACGATGCGCCTCGCCCTGCGAAAGACGTATGACGCCATCCCCGATCCGAAGATCGTGATCGCCGTCGGTGCCTGCGCGATCTCCGGCGGGATCTATGCCGGGCACCCTGAACAGCACGACGGGGCGGCAGGGATCGTGCCGGTCGACTGCTTCATCCCCGGCTGTCCGCCGCATCCGCTCACGATCCTCGACGGCGTTCTCCGTCTGCTCGGACGGCTCCCCCCTGGAGCTTGATCCGGAGCGCTGTTTCCGGCGACCACACGCGGCAATCGCTGAGACCACGTCTCACGGTGTATGATCCGCCACCAATCGGTGCTGTTCGTGCAGAGACGAGTGTGCTCGAGGTTCGCGGCCGTTCTCCTTTTCTGGGCTTCGGCGATGAGCGCCGCGACCTTCACCGTCACCAGCACGGCCGACGGCGGAGCGGGGACGCTTCGTCAGGCGATCACCGACGCGGTGAGCGCAGGCGGGTCCAACACCATCGCCTTCAATATCGCGGGCGCCGGAGCGCACCAGATCATTGTCTCCTTCAGTCTGCCGGCCATCACCACGCAAACGCTCATCGACGGAACGACACAACCGGGATACGCCGGGACGCCGCTGATCGAGGTCACCGGCCCGGGCTTCCTCATCAGTGGCACCGGCGCGTCCGGAAGCACGATTCGCGGACTGGACATCGATGGTTTCAACGACATCGCCATCCAGATCTATCAGTCAGAATCGAATGTGATCCAGTCGAACTTCATCGGGACCGACCCCACGGGCACGGTCGCGAACTCGGGGCCGGACGGGATTGCCATCTTCGGATCGTCGGGCAGCTATTCGGGCAATGTGATCGGCGGCCCGACCCCAGCCCTCGGCAATCTCATCGTGACCACGAACTACGCCATCGATCTGGGTCCCGAGGCTGACTCGACGATCATCGCGGGCAATCGGATCGGCACCAACGCGGCAGGGACCGCGATCCTCGGAACGCCGACATTGGGAATCGTCATCGGCGGTCCGAACACCACGGCCGGCGGAACGGCCGGAACGACTCCGGGAGGGGCGTGCAGCGGGCCGTGCAATCTGATCGATGCGGCGGTGGGCATCGACTTCGGCGCGCCCGGTACGGCGAACTACGGCACGACGACGGTTCAGGGGAACTTCGTCGGCACCGACATCACCGGCACGACCTCGTTGGTCAGCGGCATTTCCGGTCCGTCCGGCATCCTCGGGGCCGGCGCGGGAACGGGGTCGATCCAGATCGGCGGGACGACGGCCGCCGCGCGCAATCTCTTTTCCGGCTTCGCGCAGGGGTTCGGAATCGACTTCGCCTTCGATCAGTCAACGGCGCCGGCGGTGGTGATCCAGGGGAACTTCGTCGGCACCGACACGACGGGAATGCACGCCATCTCGAACCAGGTCGCCGTGCGGGTCGATCGCGCCGCTGCGATCATCGGCGGCACCACGGCGGGCAGCGGGAACGTCATCTCCGGCAGCACGCAGAGCAACATCACCATGTTCCCCGGCAATGGCGTCGTCGTGCAGGGAAACATCATTGGGCCGGCCGTCGACGGAGTGACGAACCTTGGCGTGACTCCAGAGTACGGCATCCTTATGATCGGAGACTCCAACAACGGGATCGGCGGAACGGCGGCCGGCGCGGCGAACATCATCGCCTTCAACCACATCGGGATCAGCGTCGAGACGGGGACCGGGAATTCCATTCTCTCGAATTCGATCTTCGGCAGCACGCAGATACCCATCCAGCTGTCGAATTTCATCCAGGTGCCGAACGACCCATGCGATGCCGACGCGGGCCCGAACAACCTGCAGAACTGGCCTGCGCTGACGACGGCGTTGCCGTCCGGCGGCTCCGTCCAGCTCACCGGAAACCTGAACAGCGCGCCGAGTACCCCGTACACGGTGCAGATCTTCTCGAATCCGCCCGGATCACCGGCGCAAGCGCAGACACTTTTGATGACCACGACGCTCACCACGGATGCGACGTGCAACGCGCCGATGAATCTCACGCTGCCGGCGCTTCCGATCGGCACGATGGTCACGGCCACGGCGACCGACCCGGCGGGCAACACCTCCGGGTTGGGGAATGGAGTCGCGGTCTCGAATCCGCTGACGGTCACACAATCGTTTGCTCCAGCGTCGACGATGGCGTTCACCAATAGCGTGCTGACGATCACCATCCAGAATCCGACTTCCACAACCCTGTCGAGCCTGGCGTTCAGCGACGCCATCTCGCCGGCGACGATCCTTCCCGCAGGGGCGGCAGCGACGACATGCGGCGGTACCGTCGCGTTCGCCGGCGCATCGAACATTGATCTCAGCGGCGGCTCGGTGCCGCCGAACGGGGTGTGCACGGTCACGATGCCGCTGACCTCGAACACGGCGGGGACGTACACGGCGTTGATTCCGGCTGGCGGAGTGTCGGGTACAAACAGCGTCTCGACGAATGATGCCCTCACCTCGGTTCAGTTCACGGCGGTGTCGCCGCCGACCGCATCGCTCTCGTTCAATCCATCGAGGATCGAAGTGAACGGCACGAGCATGCTGACGATCACGGTCAGCAATCCGAATGCGGTGCCGTTTTCCATGACCGCGGGCTTGCCCTATCCGACCGGCCTCGTCAACAGCAGCTCGCCATCAGCGACGGGGACCTGTGGCGGAGCGCTCTTTGCCAGCCCGGGAGGTGTCGGATCGGCGTTCGTCGGGCAGGTCCCAGCCAACGGCACCTGCTCGATGACGGTGCAGGTCACGGCTGCGACCGCGGGCGCATTCGTGACGACTCTTCGACCCGGAGGCGTCAGGCTGCAGTCGACCGTCGTCAATACCCAGAGCGCGTCCGCGACGCTGAATGTGGTGCCGGTCGGTGCGATTCCAGCGCTGTCGCCGCTGGCCCTGGTCCTCCTCGCACTCACATTGGCATCCGTCGCCTGGATGGCAATTCGCCGCTAAGACCGCTGCGTCCGCTCACGATCCTCGACGGCGTTCTCCGTCTGCTCGGACGGCTCTCCCCTGGAGTTTGATCCGCAGTTCGTGCGCTCCGAGCACGATCAGGGCGATGGCCAGCGGGATCAGGAAGTAGACGGCGCGGAAGGTGACGAGCGCGCCGAGGATGACGACGGGCGAGAGAAAGGGCTTGAGCGCCACGAGCACGACGGCCTCGAACACGCCCAGGCCTCCCGGAACGTTCGACGCCAGCCCGGCGATTTGCGCCATGAAGAACGTCCCGAGGACGGTCACGTAGGGAACGGGATTGTTCGTGGGGAGGACCGCGCGCAGCACCGCCGCGGCGATCACCCAGTCGCCCATGGAGATGACCAGTTGCGCGACGAAGATCGACCGCTTCGGCAGCTCGATGCGCCATCGCCGCAGACGGAGCGGCGCGCGCTGCACGAGGATCCATGAGCTGTAGGCCAGCGCCGGGAAGAGCAGCGCCACGCCGACGATCTGCACCGACCCGAACGGCAGGTGAAACGACGTCGCCGTCACCGGCGGCCAGACGACGAACACGATCCCGCCCAGCATGGCGAAGCCGAGGTAGAACGTCACCGTGCAGAAGACGAAGATCTTCACGATGTCCGTCTTGGTCACGCCCCACCGGCGATAGTAGCGGTAGCGGAGCGAGCTGCCGACGACGCCCGACATGCCGAGGTTGTTGTTGATGGCGTAGGCCGTGAAGGCGGCCAGCGCGATTCTGCCGTACGAAAGGTCGTGGTCGATGTGCCGGAAGGCGATCGAGTCGTAGCCGGTGGTGACGAAATAGGCGATCAGCGCCAGCAGCGCGGCGGCGGCGACCTGTTCCGGAGGGAGCTGGTGGAGATACGAGGTCAGCTCTTTCCAACTGTAGCCCGCGAGGATGGAACGGAGCGCCCGCACCGCGAGGAGGAAGACGGTACAGACGAAGATCGCCTTCAGAATCGGCAGAACCCGCTTCACCCGATGAAAGAATGGCTGCAACCGTTTCAGCACCACGAAACGGTACAGCAATCGCGCTGCCCAGAGGCCGGCATGTAGGGCCGGCATGTAGGGCCGGCTCTCAGCCGGCCGCCAACGCTTTCCGGCGTGTACCACCGGCTCTCCAGCCGGCAGATCACCACCGCTTCCCCAGGGCAATATGACGCCGGCTGAGAGCCGGCTCTACATGCTTGTCGGGCGGGGGGTTCTGTCGTATCGTCGCCGCAGAAAACGTTGGACTTCCTCGCCCTCCTCGGATCCTCAGTCTGGTCGCTGCTCCGCAACAAGCTGCGTAGCATTCTGACCGTTCTCGGAATCACGATCGGAATCGCGGCGGTGATCTGCGTGGTGGCCATCGGCAAAGCCGGCCAGGCGCGCGTCGAGGAGCAGCTCAAGAACCTCGGCGACAACTTCGTGTGGATCGAGGCCGGAGGCCGTGCGGTCAACGGCATCCGCACCGGCACGCACGGCACCAAGTCGCTGACCCTGGGCGATGCCGCCGCCATCCGCACGCAGATCCCGCTGATCAAGGCCGTGTCGCCCAATGTCGACGGCTCGGTCCAGGTGATCTACGGCAACCAGAACTGGTACACGCACTATCGCGGCGTGTCGCCGGAGTACTTCGAGATCAAGAGCTGGCCGGTCGACTCCGGATCGATCTTCACGAACGAGGACGTCGAGTCGGCGGCGAACGTCTGCATCATCGGGCAGACCGTGCGCACGCAGCTCTTCGGCGTGACCGACGCGATCGGAAAAGTGATCCGCGCGGGCGGGCTGCCGTGCAAGGTCGTCGGCACGCTCGAGGCCAAGGGAATCTCGCTCGAAGGACGCGACCAGGACGACACCATCCTCATGCCGTACACCACGGTGATGAAGAAGATCAAAGGCATCACCTGGCTCGACGACATCCTTTGCTCGGCGGTCTCGCAGGACGTGGTGAAGCTCGCGGGCCAGCAGGCGGCGGCGCTGCTGCGCGACCGGCACCGGCTGCGTCCGGAGGAGCCCGACGACTTCAACATCCGCAATCCCGAGGACGTGATCGAGGCGCACATCGAGGCCAGCCACACGCTGGCGCTGCTGCTGATCGCCATCGCCTCGATCTCGCTGATCGTCGGTGGGATCGGGATCATGAACGTCATGCTCGTGTCGGTGACGGAGCGGACGCGCGAGATCGGCGTGCGGGTGGCAGTGGGGGCGACCGAGGAGGCCATCCGCTTCCAGTTCCTCGGAGAGTCGGTGATGCTGAGCTCCGTCGGCGGCGCTGCGGGAGTCGTCCTGGGGCTCGTGGGATCATTCTTCATCGGCCGTGCGTTCGAGTGGCCGATGGTCATGTCCTTCGAATCGGTGCTGCTCGCGGTCGTCTTCTCGCTGGCGGTCGGCGTCTTCTTCGGTTACTACCCGGCACGCAAAGCTTCCTCACTCGATCCCATCGAGGCGCTGCGGTATGAGTGAGACCGCGCGGCGGAGGACGATCCTGATCTCGCTCGTGGTGATCGTTGCCGGCGCGGTGACGGTCCTCGCGTTGCGCGGGCGAGGGGAGGCGCTGCACTACTTCACGGCGAAGGTGCAGCGGGGCGAGATCCGCGACGCCGTCGAAGCGTCCGGCACCGTCGACGCGGTGATCACCGTCCAGGTCGGTTCGCAGGTCTCCGGAACGATCGCCCGGCTCAACGCCGACTTCAACTCGCGCGTGCAGAAGGACGACGTCATCGCCGTCATCGAGCCATCGCTGTTCGAAGGGGCGCTGAAGCAGGCGCAGGCCGATCTGGAAAACGCGCGGGCCAACGTGGTCGTCTCCGAGGCAGGGCTGACGAAGGCGCGGGCCGGCGAAGTGCAGACCAAAGCGGAGTTCGACCGCGCCGCGGCGCTGGTGCAGGAGACCGTCGGGACGCGCCAGGCGCTCGACCTCGCGCGCGCGAACTACGCCGCGGCGAAGGCCTCGGTGGAAGCAGCCCTGGCCAGCGTTACGCAGGCCCACGCGCAGGTGCGGCAGCGCGAGGCCGCGGTCTCGGTCGCGCAGACGAATCTCGATCACACCGTCATCCGCTCGCCGATCGACGGGACCGTCGTGGCGCGCAACGTCGACATCGGCCAGACCGTCGCCGCTTCGCTGCAGGCCCCCACGATCTTCACCATCGCCCAGGACCTCACCAAGATGCGCGTTTACGCCAAGGTCGACGAGTCCGACGTCGGCAAGATCCGAGCGGGCCAGCAGGTCACGTTCAAGGTCGACTCCTTTCCAAGACAAGTCTTCCACGGGGTCATCAGCCAGGTGCGGATGAATCCCACCTCCGTGCAGAACGTCGTCACCTACGACGCCGTGATCGAGTTCGCCAATCCCGACCTCAAGCTCTTCCCAGGCATGACCGCGTACGTCACCATCCCCGTGGCCACCGCGGAAAACGCCCTGAAAGTCCCGAACGCCGCGCTGCGCTACACGCCGCCGATGACCCAGGCGGAGATCCTCGGGATGTACGCCAAGAACGGCATCAGCGACGAGGCCGAAGAGGCCGCGAGCGGCCACGCGCCGCGGCGAACGCCACGCGAGGCGACGGCGGTCGTCTGGAAGATCGCGGGTGACCACGTCGAGCCGGTCGAAGTGGCCACGGGAATCACCGACCACACCGCCACCGAAGTGATGAAAGTCGTCGCCGGGCAGTTGCGCGAAGGCGACGAGGTGGTGACCAGCTCCGTGAAATCGAAATCGCTGCCGCCGGGGGCGCAGGGGATCAGCCGGTGACCGGAGACGCGGTCATCAGCGTCGAAGCGATCCACAAGTATTACGACCTCGGCGAGACGCGCGTGCACGCGTTGCGTGGCGTGAGCCTCACGGTGCCGCGCGGCGGCTTCGTCGCCGTGATGGGATCGAGCGGCAGCGGCAAGTCGACGCTGATGAACATCCTCGGCTGCCTCGACCGGCCGAGCGCCGGCCGCTACGAGCTCGAGGGGATCGACGTCGCCGGCCTCGGCAAGCATGAGCTCGCGGCCATCCGCAATCGGAAGCTCGGGTTCGTCTTCCAGGGATTCAATCTTCTTCCGCGCACCACCGCGCTGGAGAATACCGAACTGCCGACGCTCTACTCGCGCATCGACCGCAACGAGCGCCGCCGCCGCGCGCACGAAGCGCTCGAGCTGGTGGGCC
>DATFUW010000286.1:0-3570 GCA_035260605.1 Thermoanaerobaculia bacterium
CGTGAAGAAGTCGCGCCGGGAGACGGTCTCCTCTTCGTCCATGGTTCCATCGCGGTCAGGCAACGGCGTTCTCCTTTCGCTGGAAGCTCCGCATGGTGATGGTCCCGGCCGGGCAGCGCGCCGCGCAGAGCCCGCAGCGGATGCAGACCTCCTCGTCTTTCAGAATCACCGAACCGACGAGATGGTCGCCGGCCAGGATGGGCGCCAGCTCGCGCGCTCCGGGATCGAGCGAGGCCACGCGCGCGGCGGGGACGATCTCGATGCAGTTCTCCGGGCAGATGTCCTGGCAGCCGCCGCAGAGGATGCATTCCGTCCCCAGCCGCGGCTGCTGTTCGAAGATGGTATTGGTCCAGCAGCGCAGGCAGCGGCTTCCTTCGCGCCGCGCCGTACGCTCGCTGAAGCATTCCTCCACCTCGGCGATGCCGATGCGGCGCGACAGTGGCCGGGTGGGAGGCTTCTGGCGGGGGATGGCTTCGAAGTCGAGGTCCCGGTCCCAGCGGTGCTCGAGCACGACTTCCACCGATTCGTCCGCATCCGGACGCGCGAAACCACGCAGGAAGGTATCGATCGATTTCGCCGCCCGCTTGCCGTTGGCGATGGCCTGGATGGCGATGCGCGGCCCGAAGGCGGCGTCGCCTCCGGAGAAGATTCCGGGCGCCGTGGTGGCCAGCGAGTCGGGATCGATGATGATCCGCCCGCCGCGCGTGGCCACGTTGTCCTCCGGCTTCAGGAATGAGAAGTCGCCGGTCTGCCCGATGGCCACGATCACGCTGTCGGTCTCGACGAGCGTTTCCGAGCCCTCGATCATCTTCGGATCGAAGCGACCCGTCTCGTCGAACACGCGCGCAACGCGAAGGAACTCGACGCCGGTGACTTTGGCTCCGTCGCCGACGATGCGCTTCGGGCCGACGCGATAGACGAAGCGCACGCCCTCGCGCGCCGCCTCCTCCACCTCTTCCGCCGACGCGGGCATCTCGCTCTCCGATTCCAGGCAGCAGAGCGTCACCTCGCGCGCGCCGAATCGCACGGCGCTGCGCGCCACGTCCATGGCCTGAACGATCGAGAGGTTGCGCTGCAGGTTGGTCTGCTCACCGCCGCGCGCAGCGGTACGTGCTACGTCGACCGCGACGTTGCCGCCCCCGATGACGATCACCCGCCGCCCCATCTCCACGCGATAGCCGAGGTTGACGTTGAGCAGATAGTCGACGCCGCGCAGGACCCCGTCGAGCTCGATGCCGGGGATCGAAAGATCGCGGCTGCGCATGCAGCCGACGCCGAGAAAGATCGCCGCGTAGCCCTGGGCCTTCAGATCGGCCAGGCTCATGTCCTGTCCGAGACGGACGCTGGTGCGCAGCTCCACGCCGAGCGACAGGATGGCGTTGATCTCCATCTGGATCAGCGCGCGCGGCAGGCGGTACTCGGGGACGCCGAGCCGCAGCATCCCGCCGGCGACGGGCGCGGCCTCGAAGATCGTGACCGGATATCCGAGCAGCGCCAGATCGTGCGCGCATGCCAGCCCCGCCGGACCCGACCCGATGATGGCCACCTTCTCGGGATAGCGGTCCGTACGCTGCTCGTAGATCTCGGAGAGGACGGAGAAGTCGACCATGCTCTCCACGCCGAAGCGTTCCGTGACGAAGCGCTTCAGCGCGCGGATGGAGATCGGCGCGTCGATCTCGCCGCGCCGGCAGACCGACTCGCACGGCGCGGCGCAGATGCGGCCGCAGATCGAGGCCAGCGGATTCGGCCGGCGCGCCACGGCGTACGCCTCGCGGAATCGCCCCTGCGCGATCAGCGTCACGTACTTCCCCGCTTCCGTGTGGACCGGACAGGCCCACTTGCAGGGGAAGTTGCGCTCCAGCCACTCCTGGTTCAGATCGACCATTTCACTTGTGGATCGTGAAGTTCGCTTCCGTTGCACCGTTGACCGTCACGCTCTGCTGCGCCGGCTTCAGCGTCGGATGCCACACCTTGACCGTGTACGTTCCATTCGGCACGTCCTTGATCTCGTAAGCCCCGGCGGCGGAGGTCACCGCGAAGTAGGGCGTCGGCAGCACGGCCAGGAAGCCCTCCATTTCCGGATGGACCTTGCAGAGGAGCGCGGCGAAGCACGGCTTCTTGACGGTGAAGCTTCGCTTCTGCCCCTGCGGCCAGGTCCCGAGGTTCATGCGGTCGGCGCAGGCGTCGGGCGAGAAGACGTTGTGCAACAGCGCGTCGGAGTTCAGGAAATCGACGGTGGTGCCGGCGAGGACCGGAAGGACGTGCGGGATGAATTCCATGTTCTTCTGGTCCATGAGGACGTGCTCGGCGGGAGGGGCGAACGTCTTGCCGGCGATCGCATCGACGTACACCACGGCGTCGGCGGAGTTGCGCACGCCGTGCGCTTCGACCTTGCCGTGAATGTCGCCGGCCAGGAGCGGCGTGGCCGCGAGGGCGAGAACAGCAAATGGGATGAACCGCTTCATGGATGAAGCCTCCTTTTTCGATTGCGACTCAGAAGGCGAATCGCAGGATGGTATTCAGCGAATAGTTTTTCGACTCGTGCAGGTCACGGCGGTATTCGAGCATCCCCTTCACGTTGGCGTAGAAGAAGTAGCTGAGGCTGGCGTCGAGCGCGCGGATCGACGGCGCGTTCGCGCTGCTCGGCGGCGTCACGTTCTCGTATCGCAGCGAGGCCTGCAGCGGCGGAAGGATCACGTAGTCGCCCTGGACGAACCAGGTGCTGAAGCGGTGACTGGCGCTGTTGACCAGCGCGCCGTCCGCATCGAACGTGTCCAGCCGGTCGCGCCCCGTCATGGCCACGCCGAAGACGTTCAGGTCATCGAAGTACCACGAGGCATAGACGCCGGCGCGGGTGTACGTTCGATCCTCCACGTTGAAGTCGGCGCCGTTCTCGTCGGTCAGCGCGAAATCCGCCCCCTTACCGCTGCCGTGATAGCCGAGTACGCCGACGCGCAACGATCGCTCGCGCCAGTTCTCGGGCGGCAGCGTGACACCGGTGGTGTCGCCGTCGAGCGCCATGCCGCCGAATTTGTAGTCGGCGCGCGCGTAGAAGTCTTTGCTGGAGCTCGTGGTCGGAGGCGTCAAGCCGTTGGCCACGCCGACGGTGTAAAAGAACCGGTGCGCGCCGACGCCATACAGCTCCACCCCCTTCACCACTCCGGGCAGCGTGATGCCCGCGTCCTCCTCCGACAGTCCCGTGCCGCCGTGCAGGCCGATCGGATTGAACGTGAAGAGCGTGTCGACGCCGGAGTCGGTCGACAGCCACATCTCGTTGAAGCCGTCCTCCAGATCGGGAGCGAACTTGCCGACCTTCAAATTGACCAGATGCTCCGGTCCGATGAACGAGTCGGCCTGCAAGTGAATCCGCTCGATCTCCGTTTCCGTGCTCCCGTCGGGATTCTCGCCGTAGGTCAGCTCACCGAGGAATCCGATGTAGTCGCCGAGCGTCCCGCCGGCGAAGAGGTTGACCTCCTGCGGAAACTGGAAGTCGTTGTGCGTGATGGTGCGGCCCGAGTCGTCGAGCGACGAGTCGTACACGCTGGCCATCTTGACGTTCATGGCCAGCGG
>DATFUW010000287.1:0-4683 GCA_035260605.1 Thermoanaerobaculia bacterium
CGTGTAGTGCCAGATCAGCAGCGGCAGCAGTCCGAATCGGAAGAGCAGAAATCCGAGGAGCACGCCGGCCATGCCGACCTCGACGCCGCGGATGAAGAACGGCTGGTTCGGATAGGTTGCATGTCCGAATCCCCAGATGAATCCGGCGACGATGATCGCCGCGATGCGCGAGCGGAAGACGCGTTCGAAGAACGGAATGGAAAACGCGCGCGACAGGAACTCCTCGGAAAGGGCCGGGAAGAACCCGGCGAACAGCACCGCGAGCCACGGGAACGCGGTGTTCAGCATGTCGTCGTACGGCACGTCGGCCGGCGCCCACGCCCCGAACTTGTCGGCGATGAGGTAGAAGGCCACCTGGTATGCCAGGAAGAAGGCTACGAGTGTGTAGCCGATCACGAACGACCGGAAGACGCGCTTCGAGGCCAGCGCCCGTCCGCGCCAGAGACGGGGGATGGCCAGATGACGCGGAAAGCGCTGGCGATAGAGCACCTCGCCCGACCCGACGATCACCGCCAGGAGCATCGCCACGCCGAATCCCTGCAGCAGCGCGCCGAATCCGAACTGCGCGAGAAACGCGGGATACGACGAGTTCGTGTCGTACCCGGCCAGAGCCACGGGGAACGAATTGAGCGCCACACCGGTGACCAGCACCACGGCGGCGATGCCGATCCCCACGAGCAGGCGCACCCGCACATCTCCGCGGAGCAGGCGGACGATGAAGACCGCGAGCGCCGCGATCATGGTGATGATGAAGAAGATGATGTCGATGTTGCCCGCGAGAAGGTTCTTCGAGCGCAGATCGCGATAGTCGCGGCTCCAGGCATCGGGAACTTTCAGCCGCTGCGAGAACGTGCTGACGCGGTCGCCGTCGACGCGCACTTCGAAGCGGTACGGCGCACCGGCCGGATGCACCGACTGCGACTCCCAGGTGAAGATCCGCTGCACGCGTTTCGGCAGGGCGCGTTCGCTCTGGGCGACGAGCTGCAGGCCGGAGAGGGGAACGCCGATGCGCGCCAGAAACTCCTCCGCGGTCTTGCGCGCGGTGTCGCGGTCGACGGCCGGCAGCGCGGCGGCCTCGGGGATCGTGTCCTGAAAGGCGACGATCTCGCCGGTGGGGGCGACCTGGACCTCGTATTCCTCTTCCTGCTCCGGACGGAACCAGCGGTGGCGCCACCACCAGATGCGGACGTCGCGCCGCATGACGGTGTTGGCCTTGCTCAGGCCGAGGGAGCGTTCCAGGAAGATCCGTGCGGTCTCGTCGCTGTCGAAGACCGCGGCGTGCTTCATCCCCCGCACGTCGAGATGCCGCGCGGCGAGGACGGATTCGGCGATCGGGAGAGACGAGGCGCGGTCGTAGCGGAAGTCGATCGACGCCTCGGGGAACGCGGCGCCGAACCAGTTGAAGATGATGAACAGCGACAGGGCGGCGATCGCCAGACACGCGCCGATCAGGAGCCAGTCGTTGCGCGTGAGGCGTTCGTTCACACCAGTTGGCGCAGCGCCTTCTCCATCCGCCGGATCCCCTCGGCCGCCTCGTCCATCGACAGGTTCAGTGCCGGACGGAAGCGGATCGAACGCTGGCCCGATGCCAGGACCATCACGTCCTGCTGCATCATCGACTTGATCGCCTTGGCGCGCACGTCGCCGTCCGGCAGGTCGAATGCCGCCATGAGCCCGCGCCCGCGGACGTTGGACACGAGATTCGGGAACTCCTCGGCGAACCGCTCCAGCTCGGCGACGAAGTGCCCGCCGACACGCGCCGCGTTCTCCACCATCTTCTCTTCGTCGATGATCTCGAAGTAGCGCTGCGAACGAACCATATCGGTCAGGTTTCCGCCCCACGTCGAATTGATCCGCGAGGGAATGGTGAAGACGTTCTCGTCGACGTCGAAGATGCGCTCGTTCGATGCGAAGCCGCAGACCTGCGTCTTCTTGCCGAAGGAGACGAGGTCCGGCTCGATCCCGAAGTGCTGGAAGGCCCACATCTTGCCGGTGAGACCCACGCCGGTCTGCACCTCGTCGAAGATCAGCAGCATGTCGTTTTCGTCACAGAGCTGGCGCACGGCGCGGAAGAACTCCGGGCGAAAGTGATTGTCGCCACCTTCGCCCTGGATCGGCTCCATGATGAAGGCGGCGATGTCGTCCTTCCGTTCGGTGAGGAACTGCTTCGCCCGATCGAGTGTCTCCTTCTCCCGCCGTGCAGCGTCGGCCAGCGAGGCCTCCGTCGCGGGGAAATGGATCTTCGGGTTGTCGATCCGCGGCCAGTCGAACTTCGGGAAGTACTGCGTCTTGCGCGGGTCGGCGGTGTTGGTCATCGACAGCGTGTAGCCCGTGCGTCCATGGAACGCTTCCCGCAGATGCATGATCTGGGTTCCGCGCTCGCTGGTGGCTCCCTTGCGGAAATTCTTGCGGACCTTCCAGTCGAACGCGGTCTTGACAGCGTTCTCGATCGCCAGGGCCCCGCCTTCGATGAAGAACAGATGTTTGTTGTGCGAGGGGGGGATGGCCACACGGGAGAAGGTCTCGACGAATTCGGCGAACTGGGTGGTGTAGATGTCCGAGTTGGCCGGCTTGTTCAGCGCCACGTCGGCCAGGCGATGCCGGAACTCCGGAGTGTCGATTCGCGGGTGGTTGTAGCCGATCGGCGCGGAGGCGAAGTTGGTGAAGAAATCGAGCACCGGGCGGCCGCGTCTGGAATCGAACAGCCAGGACCCCTTCGACTTGCGCAGGTCCATGACGATGTCGTACCCGTCGGCCAGCATGTGGCGGGCGAGCACGGAATGGACCTCGCCCGGCTGGACGACGAGACGGCGGTCGGTGATGGCAGGCACGGACATGAGTTCACTCCTCGCACACGGCGGATTTGGATGATATTAGAAGGTTGTCAGGTTGTCAGGTTGTCGGGTTGTCAGGGCCGTCACACATCATCGTTCGGCGTTGCGGCCATCCGGCAACCCGGCGACCCGACCACTTTTTCAAAAGGAGTTCCCACATGGAAAACATCGTGATCCTCGGCGGCGCGCGCACACCGATCGGCTCGTTCCTCGGCACACTCGCGGCAATTCCGGCGCCGAAACTGGGGTCCGTGGCCATCCGATGCGCCCTGCAGACGGCGGGCGTGCAACCGGGACAGATTCAGCAGGTGATCATGGGCAACGTGCTGCAGGCGGCGGTGGGACAGGCGCCGGCGCGGCAGGCGGGGATCGGCGCGGGAATTCCGGTCGAGGCCGGCGCGGTGACCGTGAACAAGGTCTGCGGGTCGGGGCTGAAGTCGGTCATGTACGCGGCGAACGACATCCGCTGCGGCGAGTACGACGTGGCCGTCGCCGGCGGCATGGAGTCGATGTCCAACGCCCCCTACGCGCTGACGCAGGCACGCACCGGCTACCGCATGGGCAACGGAAAGATGATCGACGTCATGATCCACGACGGCCTCTGGGACCCGTACGGCGACAAGCACATGGGAAGCTGCGCGGAGCTGTGCGTGGCGAAGTACAAGTTCACGCGTGAACAGCAGGACGCCTTCTCGCTGGAGTCATACCGGCGCGCGCAGGAAGCAGTGCGGAGCGGGAAATTCAAGAAGGAGATCGCCGTGGTGGAGATCCCTTCGAAGAAGGGGACGTCAGTGATCATCGACGACGAGGAGCCGTTCGCCGCGCCGCTGGAGAAGATGCCCACGCTCAAGCCCGCGTTCCAGAAGGAGGGGGGGAGTGTGACGGCGGCGAACTCCTCGAAGATCAACGACGGCGCCGCGGCGCTGGTCGTGGCCTCCGCGTCGTTCGCGCAGAAGAACAATCTGAAGCCGATGGCCCGTATCGTGGCGCAGGCCACCGCCGCGCAGGAGCCGGAGTGGTTCACCACCGCGCCGGCGAAGGCCATCGACATCGTGCTGAAGCGCGCGAACCTGAAGATCTCGGACATCGATCTCTTCGAGGTGAACGAGGCCTTTGCCGCCGTAGCCATGGCGGCCATGGAAGACGTCAAGATCCCGCACGACCGGCTGAACGTGAACGGCGGTGCCGTGGCCCTCGGGCATCCCATCGGCGCCAGCGGCGCGCGGATCCTGGTCACGCTGCTCTACGCCATGGAAGCCCGCAACGTCAGGCGCGGGCTGGCCGCCATCTGCATCGGCGGCGGCGAAGCCGCGGCCATGATCGTGGAGCGGAGCTGAACGGCAGGCCTCAAGTTGACGGAATGAGCGCATCCGCCAAGGACGACAGGTCGGGAAACTCGTAGCGTGGCGTCCCGCCGGGCTGTGGAGCCTCCGCGTGCCGGTTGATCCAGGCATTGGCGATCCCGAGCCCATTGCAGGGGACGATGTCGTGGAAGTTGCTTTGCGCGGCGTGGAGCCAGCGCGCATCGCCGATCCGCGCTCTCGCCTCGAGAAAGTGCGCGTGCGCCGGTTTGTACGACTGCACCTGCTGTGCCGTGACGATGAGGTCGAATCCAACTGTGAAGTGGCGCCGCGTTGCAGTCAGCAGGTTGTCGTCGATGTTCGACAGGATCCCCAGTCTGATGCCTGCGGCGCGCAGTCGTTCGAGTGACGGATTGGTATCGGCGAACGGCATCCACGATCCGAGGCTCTGGGCGAGGAATCGGGGGTCCGCGTTGGGGGCGATTCGTGCCGCGGTTTCCGCGAGCACCTCGCGGTAAGGGCGATAGCGCTCGCGTTCGACCAGCGGC
>DATFUW010000288.1:0-5457 GCA_035260605.1 Thermoanaerobaculia bacterium
AAAGGCCTGCTCACCCCATATCTCGCCGAATCGGTCAACTTCGTCAACGCCGAGCAGACCGCCGAACACCGCGGGATCTCGGTCAGCGCCACCACGCATCCCGTCCCGCGCGACTACAACAACCTCATCACCTTCCGCGCCGCATCGCAGCGCGATGACTTCTGCGTCTCCGCCACGCTCTTCAGTGAAAAGAACGAGCGCGTCGTCTCGCTCAACAATTTCCGGGTGGAGTTCAAACCGGCCGGGAACCTCATCTACATCGTCAACAAAGACGTGCCCGGAGTCGTGGGAAAGGTCGGCACGCTCCTCGGCGATCGCGAGATCAACATCGCCGAATACAACCTGGCGCGGACGGCGACCGCCGGAAAAGCCATGGCCATCATTACCGTCGATTCGGCGCTCGACCCGGAGACTTTGAAGTTCCTTCGTTCCTTCAAGGAAATGGAAGAGGTCCGGCAGGTCCGCCTGTAATCGGTACAATCACTGCGATGCAGTACCGCGAGCTCGGGCTGACGGGGATCAAAGTCAGCACGATCGGTTTCGGCGCCTGGGCCATCGGCGGCTCCGCCGAAGCCTCCGGTACGCCCCTCGGCTGGGGACCGACCTCCGATGACGAGTCGCTCGGCGCCATCCGCCGCGCGCGGGAGCTCGGCGTCACGCTCTTCGATACCGCCGACAGTTACGGATTCGGCCGCAGCGAGTCGCTGCTCGGAATCGTGCTCTCGCGCCATCGCCAGGAGGTCGTGATCGCCACCAAGGTCGGCGTCGTGCGCAACTCCGCCGGCGAACTACGGAAGGACTTCTCCCGCCACCACATCTTCCACGCCGTCGACGGCTCGCTCAAACGCCTGCGCACCGACTACATCGACCTCTATCAGGTGCACAATCCGACCGTCGAGGAACTTCGGCGCGAAGAGATCCAGGACGCCATGGAACGCCTGCAGGACGCGGGAAAGATCCGCTTCTGGGGCGTGTCGATCTCGACTCCCGAAGAAGGGTTGGAAATCGTCGAGCGCGAGTGGGGTCACGTGCTTCAGGTCCTCTACAACGTTCTCAACCAGGTGCCGGCCAGGGAATTGTTCCCGGCGGCCAAGGAGAAGGGCTACGGGATCATCGCCCGCGTGCCGCTGGCGTCGGGTCTGCTGACCGGCAAGTTCCGCATCGATTCGGTGTTCCCCGCGGACGACATCCGGCAGAACTTCCTGACCTCGCGCCGCCTGCAGGAGGCGCTCGAGCGGGTCGACGAGGCGAAGGCCATCATCGGCGGAGCGAGCCGGAGCCTGACCGAGGCGGCCCTGCGGTTCGTGCTCGCCGATGAGTCCGTCGCCTCCACGATCCCCGGAGCCCGCAACGCCCGGCAGGTGGAGATGAACGTCGCCGCGGCGGACGCCACCCTGCCCGCCGAGGTCGTACAGAAGCTCCGCGACCGCCTCGGCGACTACAACTTCTACCTGCGGCACGGAATCCGGCTGTAGGGATGACAAAGCACCCTCCGCAACGTTCTCTACTCGAATGCCCTCTCGCACAATCGCCATCCGCGGGGCAAGAACTCACAACCTCAAGAACATCTCGGTCGACATCCCGCAGCGGCAGCTCACCGTCCTGACCGGCCCCTCCGGGTCCGGAAAGTCCTCGCTCGCCTTCAACACCCTCTATGCCGAGGGGCAGCGGAGGTTCGTGGAGTCGATGTCCACCTACGTCCGGCAGTTTCTGGAGCGGATCGACCGGCCGGACGTCGACGAGATCGAGGGAATCCTTCCGGCGATCGCCATCGAACAGAAGAACTCGGTCAAGAACGCGCGGTCCACGGTCGCGACCGCCACGGAGCTCGCCGACTACATCCGCCTCTTCATGACCTACTGCGGGGAGACGCTCTGCCCGGACTGCCACATCGCCGTCCGGAAGGAGACGCCGGAGTCGATCACCGGAACGATCGTGGAGCGGCTCGCCGGCAAACGCATCGTCGTGCTCGCGCCGGTCTTCTTCGATTCCATGAACCGGGACGAAGTCCTGCGCCAGCTCATCAAGGCGGGATTCTTCCGCATCTGGGTCGCGAGCGAGGTGCAGGACCTCAAGGAGATCGACACCTCGTCGTTCACCTCGCTCGAGCTGGTGATCACGCGAACGCGGGTGGACCCGGAGAAGCATCTGGAGATCACCGAGGCGATCGAGCAGGCCTTCGAGGTCTCGAAGGGCAACGTGAACGTCATGGAGCGGAACGGTGATTCGTGGATCAGCCACCGCTTCACGTCGCGTTTCGCGTGCAACCGCTGCGGAACGGAGTTCGTCGAGCCGACGCCGCAGCTCTTCTCGTTCAACTCCCCGCTCGGCGCCTGCACCCGCTGCCAGGGCTACGGCCGGATCATCGGCATCGACATGGAGAAGGTCCTTCCCAACCGCACGCTGCGGCTCGATGAGATGCCGGTGGCGCCGTGGAACTCGCCCGGATACGAGGATTGCTACGACGATCTCGAACGCGCGGCGAAGAAGTACGGCCTGCGCTTCGACGTCCCCATCGACGAGCTGACGCCGTCGGAATGGGACCTCCTGGTCAAGGGGCGCGGGAAGTGGTACGGGATCGATGGGTTCTTCGAGTGGCTGGAGACGAAGAAATACAAGATCCACGTCCGCGTGAAACTGGCGAAGTACCGCAGTTATGAGCCGTGTCCCGACTGCCACGGATCGCGGCTGAAGTCGGCGACCTCGAACGTGAAGTTCCGCGGACTGACCATCGCCGATCTGTTCGCCATGAACGTCCGCTCGGCGCGCCAATTCTGGGAGTACCTGCCGATGGACCGGAGGGAAGAGGCGACCGCCGGGCACCTCCGCCGCGAGATCGTCAACCGCCTGACGTACCTCGACGAGGTGGGGCTGTCGTACCTCACGCTCGAGCGGCAGACGCGGACGCTCTCCGGCGGCGAATCCCAGCGCATCAACCTCGCGGCTGCGCTCGGCAGTGCTTTGACCGAGACGATGTACGTCATCGACGAACCGACCGTGGGGCTCCATGCACGCGACAGCGAACGGCTGCTGGCCGTCCTCCGACGTCTGCGCAATGCCGGAAACACCGTCATCGTCGTGGAGCACGACCCGACGATCATCGCCGGTGCCGACCGCATCATCGAGCTCGGCCCGGGAGCCGGTGAGCTCGGCGGAGAAGTCGTGGCGCAGGGCAAGCCGTCGGAGCTCGCCGTTCCATGGAGCGGCGGCCTTCGGCCGCCCAGCCCCGCGTTGTCCGGAGCGACACACCTCAGCATCCGCGGCGCGCGCGAGCACAACCTCAAGAACGTCGACGTCGACATTCCGCTCGGACAGCTCGTGGCCATCACCGGCGTCTCCGGCTCCGGGAAATCGACCCTGATCCGCAACTGCCTCTACAACCACTACCAGCGCGAGTATCGCGGCGTCAGCGGCCTGGAGGTCGGGAAGATCGATGCGCTTCAGGGGATCGATCGCATCTCCGACATGCAGTTCGTCGACCAGTCGCCGATCGGGCGTTCGAGCCGGTCGAACCCGGCGACCTATACCAAGGCGTGGGATGAGATCCGCAAGCTGCTCTCCGGGACCACCGCCGCGAAGTTGCACGGCGTCACCGCCGGCATGTTCTCGTTCAACACCGAGGGCGGCCGCTGCGAGGCTTGCCAGGGAGCGGGGACGGTGAGCATCGACATGCAGTTCCTCGCGGACGTCGAGGTGATCTGCGAGAAGTGCGGCGGCCGGCGCTTCAACGAACAGGTCATGAAGGTCACGTACCGCAGCCGAAACGTGAGCGAGATCCTGGCCATGACCGTGGACGAAGCGATGCGCTTCTTCGTCGACAAGCGGGCGATCCTGCGCAAGCTGTCCGCACTCCGTGCGGTCGGGCTCGGATATCTGCGGCTGGGGCAGTCGACCGATTCGCTCTCCGGTGGCGAGGCCCAGCGCCTGAAGCTCGCTTCCTTTCTCAGCGAGGGGACGAAGGAGACGGGGCGGCTGTTCCTTTTCGACGAGCCGACCACCGGTCTGCACGCCACCGATGTCCGGCAGCTCATCTCCACGCTGCGCGATCTCGTCGATCGCGGCAACTCCGTGGTGGTTATCGAGCACAACCTGCAGCTCATCGAGGCCGCCGATCATTTGATCGACCTCGGGCCCGAGGGAGACGACGGAGGGGGAGAGATCGTCGCGTTCGGAACTCCGGCGGAGATCGCCGCGAGCCCGCGCAGCGTCACCGGGCGTTATCTGCAGCCGACCGGCACCCTCACTGGAAATAGAACGTGAAGTCGACGACCCAGGCGTTCCGCTCCTGACGCGGCGCGTCGGCTGCCGTGATCCGCGCGAAGGCCGTCGAGTGCAGCATCGCCTCGATCAACCGAAAGCCAACTTCCTGCGAAGGGACCCGCATCGTCACCCGCACCGCGTTCTCCGCGACCGGGACGGCCGCCATGATCGAGACCCCGGCCGGGAGCGTGTTCCGGATCTCGCTTTTCCAGTAGCTCGGGATCAGCAGCGGCGTGAGCGCGTCGTTCGCCTCGCTGATGTCCAGGCGCCGCGGCTTCGGCCGCGTATCGGTGATCCGCAGAACTCCCGCTTTGAAATCGGGCTGCACGCTGACGATCGATGCCGCCGGGATCTCGATGTCGGCCTGGAACGAACGCTTCCCCTGCGTCACCACCAGCGGGTAGCGGCCAGCGGGCACGCGATCGAAATCGACCTCCTCGCCGTCGCCACTTTTCTGCGACTCGCCGCGGAACTGCACGACGCAGTCCTGCGTCAGTGAGACGACCTTGAGCATGCCGGAATCGTCGCCGCTCGGCCGCGCCAGTTTCCTCCGGAGCCCGAGCGGCGAGACCTCGATGCTGGTCATCTGCCCATCGGTGATGGCCACGGAAAAGGATCCTTCGCGTCCGTCGGAGGAACGCACGATCACCCGATGCTGGCCCGGCGCGAGGTGCTGCACCAAGGCTCCGCCCTGCTCGGCCGTGGAAACGCCGGCCGCGGCGCCGTCGACGAGCACCGTGAACCCTGCACTGATGCGTACGAACAACTGACCGTTCTGTGCGACGGCGTTCGGTGCGGCGAACAGCAGGACTGCGATCAGGGCTTTGACCGTAAGTTCGTATCATACAATGGCCCGCCGGAAGCACTCGGAGGAGCGAGCATGAGCTTTACCGCAGGTCAGGAGTACCCCGACATCATCGGCGCACAGCCCGATGTACCGGTTTCCAGCACCTTCGAGCCGTACATCCCGTCGACTACCCGCCTGCCGGAACTGACCGTG
This sequence comes from Thermoanaerobaculia bacterium, assembly GCA_035260605.1. Taxonomy (GTDB): domain Bacteria; phylum Acidobacteriota; class Thermoanaerobaculia; order Gp7-AA8; family Gp7-AA8; genus Gp7-AA10. Next base: position 5,261 of record DATFUW010000288.1, read on the forward strand.
ATCCCGGTGATCATGGGGACGATCCTCGGCGCGATCTTCGGGGCGTCGTCGCTCTACCTGGTACTCAAGGTCGGACTGACGGTCAGCGCCTCGATCCCCGTCGCGGTCATTTCCATCACCCTGTTCCGCATCCTCTCGAAGATGGGACTCCGGGACGCGACCATTCTGGAGAACAACATCGTGCAGACCGCGGGGTC
>DATFUW010000289.1:0-3824 GCA_035260605.1 Thermoanaerobaculia bacterium
CAGCGGACGCAGCTCCACCCGCCGCCCCGCGTAAGTCGCGCTGAAATGGAAGATCGCCGCCGGAATCAGGCATGAGAAGAACGACGCCACACGCGCCCACTGCAGCGCGATCGATGGCTCCGTGCTGCCGTACACCGCCGAGAAGCCGGCGAGCCAGCCCGCGGCGCAGACCGTGACGATGAAGAAAAGCGCGCCGAGACGCGCCCCGCGCGCGCGCAGAAGCACCGACGCACCAAGCGCCAGAATCACCCCTGCGGTGACGAGCGTCGCCAGCGCGAGCGCGCTGCCCATTCCCACCATTTCGACCGATCTGGTGAGGAGTGTAGCGCGTTCGTCGATTCCCGGCCTTCTGCGCCGGTCCGACGATTACTCTTCCGGCGGATAGTCGCGGTGCCGGAAGTAACTGTCGCGCTTCGCGCCGCCGGGATCCACGGTCACTTTCTGCACCGGTTGGCCCTCGGCTTCCGGCCGCCTCGATTCTGCGTCGCTTTCCGCATTTGACCGCTCGTTCTTCTCGTCTTCCAGGGCCATCTCCTTCCGCAAAAGGAGACGTGCATCAGGAGTGCCGAACCGTGCGCGGGACCTTACCAGCCGCGCACCGGCCGCCATTCCGCAACGATGCGCCCGCCTTCGATCACGGCATCGACGTCGTACAACGCCGCCGTCAGGCAGGAGTGGTTCGGAATGATGCGCAGGCGCTCGCCGATTGCCGGTGCGCGGCTCGTCTTCAGTTTCCCGTGCTCCTGCGACAGCGCGACGAGCCGATCGGCAAGCGGCCGCAGCTCGAGATCGCAAACCACTCCGTAGCCGAACTGCGGATCGATGTGGTCCGGACCGAGATCTTTCGACAGCGCCAGCGCGCCGGCGTCGATCACCGCCTCGCCGCGTTCCGGATACGAGCCGATCACCGTCGCCAGGACGGAGACCGCGCAGTCGGCGAGCCGACAGGAGCCGATCGCCGCCTGAAAGGCATCGTAGAAGACGTAGTTTCCGGGGCGGATCTCGTCGGTGTCGCGAAAACGGTCGACCACCGAGGCCGTGGGCGTCGATCCGACGCTGCGCACGAGCTTCGGCATTCCGAGCCGTTCCCGGAACCGGGCCAGACATTCGCTCTCCTGGCGCGCGATCGGAAGAATCTCCTCGACGTTCCGGGCGTGGTACGAATGCCCGGCGTGGGTCAGCAGGCCCCGAAAGCGGACCGCGGGCGAATGCGCGATGGCCGCTGCGAGCGCGGCGCTCCTGGCATCGGCAGGGTCGACGCCGGTGCGGTGATCGCCGCAGTCGACCTCGAGGAAGACGTCGAACGGACCGCCCACCTTCTCTAACGCTCGTAGAGTGGCCTCGTTGTCGAGCAGCAGGTTGAACTGCCGGATTCTTCGTGCCAGCGCGGCCGCCCGCTCGAGTTTTTCCGGCGCGATCGGCACCGCCCAGGTGATGTCCTCGAAGCCGGCATCGGCGAAGAATTCCCCCTCGGCCAGAGTGGAAACGGTGATCGGACCGGCGGCCCCACCGTGCTGCATCCGCGCGATCTCCACCGTCTTGTGCGTCTTCACGTGCGGCCGGAACGACACGCCGGAGTCGAGCGCTTTCCGCCGCATGCGCGCGCAGTTTTGTTCGACAATGTTGCGGTCGACGAGAAACGCGGGAGTCGTCACGTGCGCAAGATCATTCATATCGACATGGACGCATTCTACGCGTCGGTCGAGCAGCGCGATTGTCCCGACCTGCGCGGGAAACCGGTGATCGTCGGCTGGCCCGGTGAGCGCAGCGTCGTCTGCGCCGCGTCGTACGAGGCCCGCCGCTTCGGCGTGCATTCCGCGATGCCCTCCACCCGCGCGCGCCGCCTTTGCCCCGACGGCGTGTTCATCGGCCCGAACTTCGAGAAGTACACCGCCGTCTCCCGCCAGATCCGCGAAATCTTCGAACGCCACACACCGCTCGTCGAACCGCTCTCGCTCGACGAGGCCTATCTCGACGTCACCGTCGAACGCACCGGCATCCCCAGCGCCACCGAGACGGCCGCCGTGATCCGAGGCGAGATCCGCGCGGAGACCCAGCTCACCGCGTCGGCCGGCGTCGCTCCGAACAAGTTCCTGGCCAAGATCGCCTCGGACTGGAACAAGCCCGACGGCCTCTTCGTCATCCGCCCCGAGCAGATCGACACCTTCCTCGAGTCCCTCCCCGTCCGCAAGATCCCCGGAGTGGGAAAGGCGACCGAGAAGACGATGACCGCGATCGGCGTCGGCACCGTCGGAGATCTGCGGCGCTTCTCCGAGGCCGAGCTCGTCGAGCGGTTCGGGAAATGGGGGGCGCGCCTCTGGCAGCTCGCGCGGGGAATCGACGAATCGCCCGTGCAGCCGTCGCGCAAGCGGAAGTCGTGGTCCAACGAGCATACTTTCGCCCGCGACCTGACCGCGGAGGAGGTCGCGGAGCGAATCCGCGAGCAGGCGCATGCGCTGTGGGAGTCGATGTCCCGGCGCAACGTCGTCGGCCGGACGGTGACCGTGAAGCTCCGCACCGGCCGGTTCGAGACCGCCACTCGGCGCGTCACGCCCGACCTCCCACCCGCCAGCGCGGACGATCTCGCCCGGATCGGCGTCGAGCTGCTCGCCCGCTTCGCTTTCCCGCCCGACCGCCGCTTCCGCCTCGCCGGCATCGGCGTTTCGAATTTTCTCGACGACGAGGAGGAGCAGCCGGCGTTGTTCGCCTGACGTACAATGCGCGCCGCCATGGACGTCGCACAATATGGAATCGGCCCGATCGGCGCTGAAATCGCTCGCCTCCTTCTGACAAAACCGTGGGTCAGGCTCGTCGCCGCGGTGGACATCGATCCGCAGAAAATCGGCAAAGACCTCGGCGAAGTCATCGGCCTCGGACGCACCACCGGCCTCAAAGTCACCGCCGCGCTGCAGGGTAATCCCGAGGTCGTCTGCCACTCGACCGGCTCGCGTCTGCGCGAGGTCTCCGGCCAGCTCGAGGACCTCCTCGGCCGCGGATGTCACGTCGTCTCGACGTGCGAGGAGCTCTCCTTTCCGCTCGACGCCGCGGTCCGCGCAACGCTGCAGCAGATCGCGCAATCGAAGCACGTCACCCTCCTCGGCACCGGCGTGAATCCGGGATTTGTCATGGACAAACTCCCGCTCACGCTGACCGCGGTCTGCCAGAGCATCAAGTCCGTCGACATCATCCGCATTCAGAACGCGTCGACCCGGCGCGAGCCGCTGCAGCGGAAAGTCGGCGCCGGAATGTCGGTGGCCGAGTTCCGTGCCGCGGTCGAGGCCGGGAAGATCAAGCACATGGGCCTGCGCGAGTCGCTGATGCTCGTCGGCAGCGGACTGGGCGTCGAATTCGAACAGGTCAGCGGCGAGAAAATCGAACCGATCGTCGCGCAGCGCGACGTCGTCACGCAGTACCTGAAGGTCGCACCCGGCCAGGTCGCCGGCGTGCACCAGACGATCGACGGCAAGGGGAAAATCGACGTACGGCTCGAGCTGCGGATGTATGTCGGCGCCGAGGATGTTGCCGCCGACCGCGTGATCGTCAAGGGCGTTCCCGATCTCGAGCTGGAGATCAAAGGAGGCGTGCACGGCGACCGCGCCACGGCGGCCATGGTCGTCAACGCCATCCCGCGCGTGGTCAAAGCGCGCCCCGGCGTCCTGACCATGGACGACATCCCCGTCAGCTACCGTTAGGACCGTAGGAATGGGGTCTACCCCGTCTAGCCGCGGTAGCGGACGTCGATGACACGGCGCACGACGTCCTTCGCCGCGCCGGGGAGGTTCTGCACGCCGGTGAGCACATCGTTGAAGGTGTGCGACTCGCCA
>DATFUW010000290.1:0-5462 GCA_035260605.1 Thermoanaerobaculia bacterium
GGCCGATGATGTTCGGCTTCCGCTCCTTCGGATGGACGTCGATGTCGCTGCGGGCGATGTTCAGGTCGCCGCACAGGACCAGCTTCGTGCCGCTCTCGCGCAGCGACCGCGCGTAGTCGATCAGCGACCGCATGAAGGTCAGCTTCGCTTCGTAGTCCTTCCCCCCGTTGGGAACGTAGACCGAGGCGTAGATCGTATCCCCGGCGCGTGCCTGGACGATTCGCGTCTCGTGATCGAACTCCGGATGGCTGAACTGCGGCGCGTCGCCAAAGACGTCGCGGCGCAGGTGGAGGCCGACGCCGGAGTAGGCTGCCGCCCCGTGCCAGTAGCAGTGGTATCCGGCCAGATCGCAGATCGATTCCGGGATCTGCGCCTGGCTGGCCTTCAGCTCCTGCAGGCAGATCACCTCCGGCTGTTCGCGCTGTACCCACTCCAGAAACTGCGCCTCGCGGGCGCGGATCCCATTGACGTTCCAGGTGGCGATGTTCATCGGGCGGTTGTCCCCTCAGCGGATCACCGTGTCCTGTCGTGCGGACGCGCGGATGGCCGGCAGGGGCGGATTTCCCTCAGCAGAATAGCTGCTGTGACCGGCTTTGTTCCTGCAAAGAGCCGTAAAGAGCCGTTTTGAGGGAGAACCTATGCGAAAGCTGATTCTGCTGCTCGTTACACTGATGATTCCTGCCACGCTTCTGGCGCAAAACGAACCGTGGCGTACGCGACCGATCGATACCCGCACTGCGGGAAACATGTTCGAACTGACTCCGTTCGGGGGCTACCGCTACGGCGGAACGATCTTCGCCGACCAGACCGACCTGTTCGGAAATCAAAACGTCGACGTGGCCAGCTCCGGGAGCTTCGGGCTCAATTTCGCCGTACCGGTTGGATACGACATGAAGCTCGAGTTCCTGTTCGACCGCCAGAACACGCACTTCACGAATGGTCAGGGGCTCTTCTCCCCCACCCAGCGCCTTGGCGGATTCGACGTCACGTATTTCTCGGGCGGCCTGCAGATCCCCTTCGCCATCAGCCGGCAGGCGACGCCCTACGTCGCCGTGGGGCTCGGCGTGGCCAACCTAGATCCGCGCGTCAACGGCGCGTCGTCCAACACCCGTTTCTCGGCGAACGCGGGGATTGGCGTCAAGGTGCCGATCAGCCGCAACCTCGGCATCAAGATCGAAGAGCGAGGCTACTTCACGTCGATGTCGAACAGTAGCAACTCGAACTGCCGGAACTGCTACTACAACTACGATTACAACCACGATCTCTATCAGGGCGAGACAAACGTCGGCATCATTTTCAAGTTCTGACCTGTAGAGCCGGCTCTCCAGCCGGCTGAGATGTAGAGCCGGCTCTCCAGCCGGCGCATTCCGTGGGGAGCCGCCTGAGAGGCGGCTCTACATCCAGCGGAAGATCTTCAGCGCGACGGCGAACGTGACGACGCCCCAGGCGGCGAGGTAGATCAGGGCCGGGGCGACGTGCATCAGCGGCGCGCCGTCGTTCATGACCGCGCGCAGCGCGTCGTTGAGGATCGTGAGCGGGAGCGCGCGGATCAGGGGCTGCACCGCGGCGGGAAAGCGCTCGTACGAAAAGAAAACGCCGGAGCAGAGCCACATGGGCATCATGATGAGGTTCATCAGCCCGCTGACTCCTTCCATCGTCCGCGCGCGCGACGCCGTGAGGAGGCCGAGCCCCGAGAAGGCGTAGCCGCCGACGATGCTGATGAGGGCCAGCGCGGCGATCGATCCGTTCACGCGCACGCCGAACACGACCCAGCCGAAGGCCACGAGCACGGTGACCTCGACCACCAGGAAGATCAGGCGCGAGAGGAACTGCGCCAGCACGAACTCGCTCTTGCGCATCGGCGTGGCGATCAGGCGTTTGAGCAGCTTCTTCATGCGCATATTGGCGATGGTGAAACCGGTCCCCCACATGCCGGTGCCCATGAGGTTCATGCCGAGGAGGCCGGGGATGAGGAAGTCGATGTAGCGCGCTCCCTGCTCGTGCATCGATTCGTCGTGTGCCGGGACGGCATCGCGCCGTCCGGCGGCGCGCTGGAGCGCGTCATCGGCCTCGCGGCGCGCCGTGCGCGAGTCGGGAGCGGTGGGATCGTAGCGGTAGACGAGCGAGCCGGTGCGCGCGACGATCAGCGACACCTTCCCGTGCCGCAGCGCATCTTCCGCTGCTGCTGCGGTCAGGATCCGCGGTGCGAGCGCGGGGGAGGTGCGCAGGGCGGCGAGGTCGTGTGCCGCCTGCGGTCCGGCGGCGACGGCGACCGGAATCCTGTCGGGCGCCTTCTCGCGGAAGGCGAAGCCGAGCGCCAGCGCCAGCAGCAGCGGGAACCCGAAGACCCAGAAGATGGCCTCGGTCTCGCGCAGAAACTCTTTCGTGCGTGTGACGGTCAGCTCGATGATCGCGGGGCGCACGGGCTCAGGCATCGCGCAGATCCCTTCCGGTGAGCGAGACGAAGAGGTCCTCGAGCGTGGCCGCATGCGTGGTCAGCGTCCGCAGTCGGCCGCCCGATCGCTCCACCGCGGCGATCACCTGGGGCACCGCCTCGGCGAGCGAGTCGACGCGCAACTGCCACGCCTCGCCGCGCCGCGTGCAGCCGTGGCAGCCGGCCAGGTGCTCGAACGTGTCGGCCGGCAGCGCCGGCTCGCTGGTGAACTCGATGATATTCGGCGCTTCGAGCCGGGCGATCAGCTCTTTCGGCGTCCCGAGCGCGATGCGGTGGCCGTGATCGACGATGGCGATGCGGTCGCAGAGACGCTCGGCCTCCTCCATGTAATGCGTCGTCAGCAGCACCGTGCCTCCCTTCGCACGAAATCGCGCCACGACGTCCCACAGTTGCAGGCGGCTCTGCGGATCGAGACCGGTGGTCGGCTCGTCGAGGAAGAGGATGTCGGGATCACCGGCGAGCGCGCACGCCGCGGCGAGGCGCTGGCGCTGTCCGCCCGACAGCTTGCCGACGCGCGCGTTCCGCTTCTCGTCGAGCGAGAGATCGCGGAGGAGGGCATCGGGCTCGGGGCCGGAGCGGTAGAACGAGCGGAAGAGGCGCACAGTTTCGTAGACGGTGAGCTTCTCGCTGAGCTGCGTCTCCTGGAGCGAGATGCCGATGCGCTCGCGCAGCTCGCGTTCGTGGTCTTCCCACGTCAGGCCGAGGACTACGACCTCGCCGGCATCGCGCCGGGTCAGCCCCTCGAGGATCTCGATGGTGGTCGTCTTTCCGGCGCCGTTCGGGCCGAGCAGGCCGAAGCATTCGCCGGCCAGGACGTCGAGGTCGAGACCGTCGACCGCCCTGACGTCGGGATAGGACTTCTTCAGTCCGTGACACGAGACCGCATCGACCGGCATGGAGTGGGGACGATACACTACGCCGCGAAATGCGCGCCATCGTGCTCGATCATTACGGCGACGAGAGCGTGATGCACTTCGGCGCCGCCGATCCTCCGCCGCTGGTCGACGGCGCGATCCGCATCCGCGTACACGCGGCTGGAGTCAACCGCGCCGATCTGCTGCAGCGCGAGGGACACTACCCGCCGCCACCCGGCGCGTCGCAGATCCTCGGGCTGGAGTGTGCCGGAGAGGTGATGGAGTTCGCGCCGAACGTCGGCGGATGGCGTTCCGGCGACCGTGTCATGGCCCTGCTCGCCGGCGGCGGCTACGCGGAGGAGGTGGTCGTCGATGCGGGTTCGGCGATGCACGTCCCCGATGTGCTCTCGTTCGAGGAGGCGGGGGCCATCCCCGAAGTCTTCCTCACCGCGTTTCTGAACGTCTTCGAGCTGGCGCGCGCGCGCCGCGGGGAGACGCTCCTGGTGCACGGCGGCGGAAGCGGCGTCGGGACGGCGGCAACGACGCTGGCGAAGATCGAAGGGCTGCGCGTGATCGTCACCGCCGGATCGGACGAACAGTGCAGGCGCTGCCTGGAGCATGGCGCGGACGAAGCGATCAATTACCGCACGGAGGACTTCGCCGTGCGCGCCCGGGGGACGAACGTGATCCTCGATCACATCGGCGCGCCGTATCTGACGCGCGATCTCGAAGCGCTCGCGGTCGGCGGACGCGTGGTCCTGATCGGGACCATGGGTGGACGCGGCAAGGTGGAGCTCGACGTCGGCGCGCTGCTGTCCAAACGCCAGCAGATCATCGGATCGGCGCTGCGCGCGCGCCCGAAAGAGGAGAAGGCGGCGATCACCGCGGCGTTCATCTCCCGTTTCGGTGACGACCTGCGTGCCGGACGGATCCGTCCGATCCTCGACCGTGTGATTCCGATCGAAAGCGCCGCGGACGCGCACCGCGCGATGCAGGAACCGCATTTCGGGAAGATCGTGCTGCGGGTCGCGTAGTTCAGCCCGCGCAGCGCTTCGTCCGCCCCCAGAGAGCCACGCGCGAGTCGAGCCGCACGTCGGGCGCGGCAGCGCGCAGCAGGCGGATGGTGTCGTCCTGGCAGCGGAAGAGGGTGAAGCGGTCGATCTCGGGGATGCCGGCGACGGCGAGGTCGATGGCGTGAAATCCGCCGTGGTCGGCGATGCGCGGGTCGGCACCGTGGCGGAGGAGGAGGCGCGCGATGTCGGTGTAGCCGTAGCCCGCGGCCATCATCAGGGGAGTCATGCCGTCGGTGCCGCTGCTGAAGGCGTTGACGTTGGCGCCGCCGGCCAGGAGGGCGCTGACCGAAGCGATCTGGTTGCGATGGATGGCGTGTTCGAGGGGTGTCCAGCCGTTGCCGCCCGACGGAGCATCGGGATCGGCGCCGTGGGAGATGCAGTCGTGGATGGCGGCGATGTCGCCGCCTCGCGCGGCGATGACGAGGGGCGTGAGTTGGGGGAACGGGCGGGCGCCGCAGGCGGTGAAGAGGAGGAGAAGGAAGGCGGAACCTCGCATATCAAGTACTTTGTGATGCAAAGTATAGCGCCGCCCACACCTTCACGTCAACCATCTCGCTTCGCTTTCGGAGCCACGCCTCCGCCTGCTGCAGCGGGACGAGATGCACGGTAATCTCCTCCCCCTCCACCCCACCACCCGCCCCCGTCCGCCGCAACCCCTCCGCCCGGTAGCAATGCACGATCTCTGAGGTGATGCCGGGGGAAGTGGGAGCCGTGGCCAGGAGCGTCAGGCTCGTGCAGGTGAATCCCGTCTCCTCCTCGAGCTCGCGCCGCGCCGTCTCCTCGGCACCATACTGCTCGATCAGGCCGGCCGGGAGATCGAGGACCCGCGTGTTCACCGCACGGCGAAACTGCTCGGTCAGGACGAGCCGGCCGCCGTCAGTGGCGATGATGGCCACCGCCTCCCTGGCCCGCTTCCGCTCGACGAATTCCCATCCGTCGCGCTCCTGAACCGTCAGATGTTTGCCTTCGAAGATCTGCATGTCCGCGGACGCTACCACGCCGAGGCGCAGTCAAAAGAGCGCCTGCTGCGGCGACGGGCGGCGGAAGTGCTCGGTCGAGTGCTCGATCGGCACCTCGTTG
>DATFUW010000291.1:0-3017 GCA_035260605.1 Thermoanaerobaculia bacterium
CCCCGCGATGATTGGGTGTCGAAGTGGCTACATCGTGAACTGACCGGTCTCGATGATCTCGCGGAGGCGGGCCATGAACTGGTCAGCGACCGCGCCATCGATGAGTCGGTGATCAAAGGTCAGGGTCAGGATGCACATCGAGCGGATGGCGATGAAGTCGCCGTCCTCGGTCTCGATCACCACCGGCCGCTTCTTCACGCCGCCGACGCCGAGGATCGCCACCTGCGGCTGATTGATGATCGGCGTTCCGAACAGGCCGCCGAAGATTCCGGGATTGGTGATGGTGAACGTCCCGCCCTGCACATCGTCGGGGCTGAGCCGTTTGGTGCGCGCGCGTTCGCCGAGGTCGTTGATGGTCTTGGCCAGCCCGAGGATGTTCTTCTCGTCGGCGCTCTTGACCACGGGGACGATCAGTCCCCAGTCGAGGGCCACGGCCACGCCGATGTTGTAGTCGCGGTGATAGATGATGTTGTTCTCGTCCATCGACGCGTTGAGGATCGGGAAGTCTCGCAGCGCGGCGACGACGGCCTGCACGATGAAGGGCATGTAGGTCAGCTTCGCGCCGCGTTCGGCGTAGCTCTGCTTGTGCTTGCGGCGGAGGTCGTCGACCTTCGTGAAGTCGATCTCGAACACCGTCGTCACGTGCGCCGAGGTCTGCTTCGAGAGGATCATGTGCTGGGCGATCTTCTTGCGCATGACCGACAGCGGCTCGAGGCGGATCGACTCGCCCGACTTGAACTCCACCCGTTCCCGCGCCGGCGTGGCCGGGGCGGGCGGCGGAGCGGCGGGTTGCGCGCCGCCTGGCTGCTGGATGTATTCGAGGATGTCGTTCTTCGTCACGCGTCCGGAAACACCGGAACCCTGGATCTGCGAGATGTCGACGTTGTTCTCCCGCGCGATCTTGCGGACGAGCGGTGACGACTTCGTGCGGCGCCGCTCTTCGAGCGAAGTCACGTTCTCGTCCTTTTCCGCTCTGGCGGCCTGCGGAGGAGCAGGAGCCGGCGCCGGAGCCTTCGCCAGAGGCGCCGCGGCGGGCGCCGCGGCGGGAGCGGCGGCCGGTGCCTTCGCCGGGGCCGCGGCGGCTGCTTCCGCTTCACCGGCGATTCTGGCGACGACCGAGTTGACTGCCACCGTCTGCCCCTCCTGGGCCAGCACTTCGGAGAGTGTCCCGGAAGCGGGGGAGGGGATCTCGGCGTCGACCTTGTCGGTCGAGATCTCGAGCAGCGGTTCGTCGCGCTCCACCTTGTCGCCCGGTTTCTTGATCCAGCGGACGACCGTCCCCTCGGCGATCGATTCCCCCATCTGCGGCATCACGACATCAATGGCCATCTTCGGTCTGCTCCATCAGTACGACAGCAGCTCGCGCGCTGCGGCAATCACTTTATCTCGATTCGGCAGCACATATTCCTCGAGGGGCGGAGAGTAGGGCATCGGCACGTCGAGCGAAGCCACCCGTTTGACGGGGGCGTCGAGATGGTCGAAGGCCTTCTCGGCGATGCGCGCGGCAAATTCCGCTCCTGCCCCGCCGGTGAGCGGTGCCTCGTGGAGGATGATCACGCGGTTCGTCCTGGCCACCGACTCCAGGATTGCCTCCTCGTCGAACGGGAGAATCGACCGGAGATCGACGATCTCGGCGCTCACGCCGTCCTTGGCCAGCGCGTCGGCAGCTTCGTCCGCGACGTAGAGCATGGCGCCCCAGGTGATGATCGACAGGTCCTTGCCGCGGCGGCGGACGTTCGCCTTTCCGATCGGCACGACGAAATCCTCCGCCGGCAGATCTTCCTTGACGCGGCGGTAGAGGTACTTGTGCTCGATGTAGAGGACGGGATCGTCGTCGCGGATTGCCGCCTTGAGCAGGCCTTTGGCGTCGTAGGCCGTCCCGGGCGAGACGATCTTCAGTCCCGGGCGGTTCAGGAACATCGCCTCGGGGCTGAGGGAATGGAACGGACCGCCGTGCACGCCGGCGCCTGCGGGGCCGCGGACGACGATGGGGCACGCGCTGCCGACGCGATAGCGCGAGGTCGCGGTGAAGTTCACCAGCATGTCGTAGGCGCAGGTGATGAAATCGAGGAACTGCATCTCGGCGATGGGACGCATGCCCATCAGCGCGGCGCCCGAGGCCGCGCCGACGATGGCGATTTCGGAGATCGGCGTATCGATCACCCGTCCCGGGCCGAAGCGCTCGATCAGACCGGCGCTGGTCTTGAACGCGCCGCCGTACGCTCCGACGTCTTCGCCCATGAGAAAGACGCGTTCGTCGCGCGCCATCTCTTCGGCCATGGCCTGCGTGATCGCTTCGAGGTAGGTCGTCTCCATCAGTCCCAGTACCCATCTCCGGCGAAGAGTCCCCGGACGGCATCCTCGGGCCGCGGCATCGGGGAACGCTCGGCCTCGTCGGTCGCGGTGTCGACCTCGCGGCGCACGCGCTGCTGGATGGCCTCGAAATCGGGCGCGGACGCGGTTCCGTCGTCGATCAGTCGCTGTTCGAACACCTCGATCGGGTCGCGCCCGCACCACTCGTCGATGACCTCGCGCGGCACATACGACTGATTGTCGTGTTCCGCGTGGCCTTTCATGCGGAAGGTCTTGACCTCGAGCAGTGTCACGCCGCCGCCGCTCCGCGCGAGATCCACTGCGCGCTTCGCCGCTTCGTACACCGCGAGCACGTCGTTGCCATCGACCGTCTCGGAGCGGCAGCCGAAGGCGTACGACTTGTCGGCCAGCGTGCGTGCTGCGGTCTGCTTCTCCGTCGGCGTGGAGTAGGCGTAGGAGTTGTCCTCGATGACCACGACCATCGGCAGCTTCTGCACGGACGCGAAATTCATCCCCTCGTAGAACGCACCGGTCGACGAGCCGCCGTCGCCGATGAAGCCCAGGGCCACGAGATGCTTCTGCTGCATCCTTCCGGCGAGTGCGATGCCGGCCATGACCGGGATCATGTCGCCTAACATCGTGATCTGGCCGATGAAGCCGTCCCTGGCGGGATGACCGAAGTGGATGTTCAGCTCGCGGCCACG
>DATFUW010000292.1:0-3382 GCA_035260605.1 Thermoanaerobaculia bacterium
GCGAGATCGAGCACTCGATCGCCAGCTGGCAATAGGGTGGCGGGTTGCCGGTCCGCCGGCAACCCCTCGCTTCACCTTGCCGAGACCATGTTCGCGAACAGCTTGTAGGCTCCCGGAACGCCGGCGGGCAGCTCGCGGAACCAGTCGTAACAGGTGTAGATGAACACTCCTTTGCCGTAACGCGTGTAGAGCTCGCCGCCCGGTTTCGGCGTCTCGCCCGGATCGTGCGACTCGATCGGCATGTGGTAGTGCGGGTCCTGGTTCTCGGTGAAGTAGAGCCCGCGTTCCTGTACCCATCCGTCGAAGTCGGCCGGCGTGATCTTGTTCGGCTCGTTGAGCAGCGGATTGTCCGGCTCGAGGAACGTCACCGGCGCTTCTTCCACGGTGACGCGGTCGTGCGTGATCTTGAAGGGATACGGACCGGGCGCCGGGATGAGCAGCTCGGCCAGGGTGTTGTACTGCACGACGAGCGTGCCGCCGTTCTGCACGTAGTTCATCAGCTTCGGCTGCGCCAGCGTCAGCGCCTTGCGCGTGTTGTAGGCCCGCACGCCGGTGACGACGGCGTCGAACTGCGTGAAATCTCCCCGCTCCAGATCGGCGTCGGTGAGCATGGCGACGTCGTAGCCCATCTGCCGCAGCGCGTCGGGAACCTCGTCGCCCGGCCCCATCACGTAGCCGATGTGCGACCCGCGCGTCTTCACGTCGATGCGCACCGCCCTGGCCGCGGCGTCCCCGAATACCCGCTGTGCCGGAATGTGCGGATAGTCGACCGTGGCCACCGATTTCGAGATCCGCGTTCCGTTCGGCAGCTCGACCTGCGCTTCGAGCGAAGCGATCCCGTTCGCCGCGGGAGGCGTGACGCGGAAGGTGACGCGCACTTCCGCCCCTTTCGCTGCGAAGTTCAGGGGGATGGAGGAAGGTTCGACGCTCCAGCCGGCGGGCGCGGCGAGGTGCACCGTGGCCGCGGTCGGAGCGGCGAAGTCCTTCAGCGTCATGGTGACGTTCTTCGGCTTCGTATCGGGAAAGACGACGACCCCCGTCTCGAGATTCGCCGTGACCTCGGGGACGATATCGACCGGCCGCACGCGTTCGCCGAGGACCGGATCGGTCCAGCGGTAGACGGCGGGAACGGTGTAGATGAGCGTGTGAAAGCGATTGTCGGTGAGTGTGACGGTGATGGGGATCGCCGGCGGATTCTCCGGAAGACCGATGTGCTGCTGATCGTCGACGGTGTAGGCGCCCTTGCCGGGAGGGAGCCGCAGCAAGTAGGGCTGCGAGATCGGGAAATCGTCCGGAGGCTTGACCGTGATCTCCGTCCTGATCGGCTCGTTGTCCTTCAGCGGCTGCATCACGCCCTTGCTCGGGTTCGCGTAGCGCGAGGCGACCATCTGCAGGCTGAACGGATAGTCGGAGCGGTTGACGACGCCGACGGTGATCGGGATCTCGCCGCCGGGGACGACGGAGGAGTCGGACGCCGCGACGTCGATCGACAGCCCGGCACAGCCGGCGATGGCGTCGAGGATCTCCTTCCGCTTCACGGCGACCCACGGATTGCCGTGCGGCGCCCACTCCGGCGAGGCGCCGAGGCGATCGAGCGCGTCGGAGGCCTGGAGGAGAAGGGGGATGGTCTTCTGCGGCTGCATCGAATCGAAGGTGGAGGCGGCCTGCTGCAGGATCGTTCCGACGCTCTCGCCGCCGGGGTAACGCGACCAGCCGGTGTTGATTCCTTCGAACATGTCGTTCTTCGCCGGGTCGCCGGCGAGCTGATCGAAGTAGTTGAGGAGCGATCCGCGGCGCGCGGCCGATCCGAAGCCCTGGCTCTTGTGCTGGCTGCGGCTCTCGGCGGCGATTTCGGTGTACGAACGGCCTAACAACTGGTTGTACGTGCCGAGGTCGAGCCGCAGCGCGCTGGCGAGCGAGGGATCGTTCGGCGGGAGCGGTCGGAAGGAGAATTTGTTGAAGAAGAGGCGACGCGGCTGCCAGACGTTCACGTACTTCAGCTGCTCGGGGAACTTCGTCGGATCGGCGGCCTCCTTGAAGGCCTCGACGGCGAGGATTGCCGAGGCCGTGTGGTGGCCGTGACCTCCCTCACCGGTGGTCGGGAAGCGGGTGATGATCACGTCCGGCTGAAAGCGGCGGATGTTCCAGACCACGTCGGCCAGGATGGTGTCGTGTCCCCAGATGGCCAGCGACTCCACCGGCCCCTTGGAGAACCCGAAGTCGATAGCCCGTGTGAAGTACTGCTCGCCGCCGTCGATGCGGCGCGCCGCGAGCAGCTCCTGCGTGCGCAGCACGCCGAGCAGGGGCCCCTTCTCGTCGCCGATGAGGTTCTGGCCGCCGTCGCCGCGCGTCATGGAGAGATACGCCGTGCGGTAGAGACGCTCGTTGGAGAGGTAGGCGATCAGCGCCGTGTTCTCGTCATCGGGATGCGCGCCGACATACATGGCGCTCCCCAGGACCGTGAGTTTGTCGAGCGCGAGCTGAAGCCGCGCCGCGTCCATGGCGAAGAGGGACGGGCAGAGGAAGAGCAGGAAGAGTGCGAAGAAACGACGCATCATGGGGGAATCTTAAATGTTCACGGTCGAATGTCGAATATTGCATGAGCCCTCGCCGGGCGTTCGACATCGATCGTTAACGTTCCGCTTCGCCATAGATCCCCACCCGCCCCAGGCCCTCCTCATCGATCCATCCGCGGTACATCCCCTCGCTGTTGAACGGCATGGCGAACCTGCCGGAGCGATCGAGGACGATCGCGCCGCCCCAGCCGCCGACGGAACGGAGTTTGTGATGGACGACTTCCCGGCCCGCGTCTTCGACGGAGAGATGCCGGTATCTGCAGAGCGCCGCGATCTCCGATGCCGCCGTGCAGCGGATGAAGGCTTCGCCACTTCCGGTACACGAGACGGCGACCGCATCGTTCGCCGCGTACGTCCCGGCTCCGATGATCGGCGAGTCGCCGATGCGGCCCTCCAGCTTGTTCGTCATCCCGCCGGTCGAGGTGCCGGCGGCGAGGTCGCCGTTGCCGTCGAGGGCCACGGCCCCTACCGTCCCCGATTCCTTTTCTTCCCAGCGCCGCTCGGTGTGGAAATACGACGGATCGGCGGTTTCCAGGCCGGCCGCCGCGGCGAATGCTTCCGCACCGTGGCCGGCGAGCAGAACGTGCGGCGAGCGCTCCATGACCGCGCGCGCGGCGCGGATCGGGTTGCGGATGACGCTCACGTTCGCCACGGCGCCGGCCTGGAGCGTCCCGCCGTGCATGATCGCCGCGTCCATCTCGTTCCGCCCGTCGCGGGTGAAGACCGAGCCCCTGCCGGCGTTGAAGAGGGGAGAGTCCTCGAGGACGACGATGCTGGCCACGACGGCATCGACGCTCGACCCGCCG